>JAWWOJ010000485.1:0-10235 GCA_033851885.1 Frankiales bacterium
AGCGCGTACGACGGCAGCGAGGCCGTCGAGGGCTTCCCGGCGTGGACGGGCGCGACCTGGGAGCGGTCGGCTGTGCTGCGGTACGGCGAGAACCCGCACCAGCAGGCGGCGCTCTACACCCACGCGCGCGGCGGGCTGGCGACGGCGGAGCAGCTGCACGGCAAGGAGATGTCCTACAACAACTACGTCGACAGCGATGCCGCCTGGCGGGCGGCGCACGACCACGGTGACGTGCCGACGGTCGCCATCATCAAGCACGCCAACCCGTGCGGCATCGCCATCGCGCCGGACGTCGCGACCGCGCACCGGCGCGCTCACGACTGCGACCCGGTCAGCGCCTTCGGCGGTGTCATCGCCACCAACGTGCCGGTGTCGCTCGCCATGGCGGAGACGGTCAGCGAGATCTTCACCGAGGTCGTCATCGCTCCCGGGTACGAGGACGGCGCGGTCGAGCTGCTGTCGAAGAAGCCGTCGATCCGGCTGCTGAAGGTCGCGAGCGGCGTGGCCGACCCGGTTGAGTTCCGACCGATCAACGGCGGCCTGCTGATGCAGGTGTCGGACCGGCTGCAGGCGCCCGGCGACGAACCGTCGGCGTGGACGCTCGCGACCGGAGAGCCGCTCGCGGACCTGTCCGACCTGGCCTTCGCCTGGCGGTCCGTGCGCGCGGTGAAGTCGAACGCGATCCTGCTGGCCAAGGACGGCGCAACCGTCGGCGTCGGGATGGGCCAGGTCAACCGGGTCGACTCGTGCAAGCTGGCGGTGGCCCGCGCGGGGGACCGGGCGGCAGGTTCCGTGGCCGCCTCCGATGCGTTCTTCCCGTTTCCCGACGGGCCGCAGGTGCTCATCGACGCGGGGGTCCGGGCGATCGTGCAACCCGGCGGTTCGGTGCGGGACGAGGAGACCATCGCCGCCTGCAAGGTCGCGGGTGTGACGATGTACCTCACCGGCACCCGGCACTTCTTCCACTGAGGGACTCGTCCATGACTGCACGCCTGCTGCCCGGATCCCCTGTCGCCGAGGCGGTGTTCGCCGACCTCGCGCCCCGCATCGACAAGCTCATCGAGGCCGGCCACCGGCCCGGTCTGGGCACGGTGCTCGTCGGCGACGACAGCGCGTCCGCCGGCTACGTCGGCATGAAGATGCGCAAGGCCGACGAGCTCGGCTTCGTCAGCCCGCACGAGCGGCTCGGCGACGACGCGACGACCGCCGACGTCGTCGCCGCCATCAAGCGGCTCAACGACGATCCGAGCTGCGACGCCATGCTCGTGCAGCACCCGACGCCGCCGCAGGTGGACTTCGAAGCGGCGCTGCTCGAGATGGACCCCGACAAGGACGTCGACGGCCTGCACCCCGTCAACATGGGCCGGCTGGCGCTGTCGATGCCCGGCCCCGTCCCCTGCACCCCGGCGGGGATCGAGGCGCTGCTCGCGCACTACGAGATCCCGGTGGCGGGGCAGGAGGTCTGCATCCTCGGCCGCGGCACGACCCTGGGCCGGCCGCTCGCCCTGCTGCTCTCGCAGAAGCGGGACACGGCCAACGCCGCCGTCACCGTCGTCCACACCGGCGTGAAGAACTGGCCCGACTACACCCGCCGCGCCTCGATCGTCATCGCCGCCGTCGGCGTGCCGTACATCCTCAAGCCCGAGCACATCACGCCGGGAGCGACCGTGATCGGCGGGGGCGTCCGCTACGAGGGCAAGAAGCTGCTGCCCGACGTCGACGAGGCCTGCAACGAGGTCGCCGGCGCGATCACGCCCCGCGTCGGCGGCGTCGGTCCGACAACCGTCGCCATGTTGTTCAAGAACTGCGTCGAGGCAGCCGAGCGGCGCGCCTTCGGCTGAGCCTCAGCCCGCGCGGCGGACGTCGGCCTCGACGTCGTTGGGGAGCGGCCGGACGACGCCGGCGCTGATGACCTCGTTGGCCAACCGGGCCCGCCGGTTGACGCCCTCGCCGATGCGGAACTTCTGGTAGAGCCGCAGCAGGTGCTGCTTCACCGCGGCCTCCGTCACGACCAGCTCGGCGGCGATCTCGTGCGCCGTGGCGGGCGCGACGAACGCGTCCTGCTGCAGTGCCGGCCGGCACAACGCCGTCAGCACCTCCTGCTCGCGACGGGTCAGGTCGGGGGCGGAGATGCGCCGGAGCTCCACGGTGTCGTCAGAGGTCGCGAGGCCGGCGAGCCCCCCCACCCGGGTGCGGCACACGCCGAACGACAGCACGTCGCCCTCCTGGAGGACGCGTTTGCCGACCGGGCGACCGTTGACCCGGGTGCCGTTGATCGACAGGCCCAGGTCGGAGACGTAGACCCACGGGCCCCGCCGGATGAGCTCGGCGTGCAACCGCGAGACGCTGGGGTCCTCGAGCGAGATGTCGACTCCCTCGCCACGTCCGATCGTCGTGAGCTCGCGGGTCAGGGCGAACGTCTCACCGCTCTCCTCGAGCCTGAGGTGGGGCGTGTCCATATGCGAGATGTCCCTTCGACGCCGGGTGAGGTCGATCTGTCCCACTTGCGCCCTACCCTGGAGGCAACACCTCACACACCTCGGTACGTGGGTAGGTGCGTGGGTAGGGTCGCAGCGTGACCCTGTCGTGACTCTGTCGGAGCCGGGAGCGAACCTCGGGCCCGAGCTCGACCCCACCCACCTCGCCGTGGCCCGCTGGCCGCGCGGCTGGCGGCCGCCGGCCCTTCCAGGGGGCTTCTTCGGCCTGGTGGAGGACGACGACGAGGTCACGCTCGTCTGCGCGGAGGCCGACCAGCCGGACGGCGCGCTGGCGGTCGAGCAGGGCTGGCGCCGCATCACCTTCGCCGGTCCGCTGCCGTGGGAGCAGGTGGGATTCCTGGCCGATGTCGCCGGCCGGCTGGCCGCGGCTCAGATCCCGTTCACGAGCATGGCCGGGTTCACCACGGACCATGTCCTCGTCCGCGCCGCGCAGGCCGACCTCGCCGTCGCGGTCCTCCGCGGCGATGCGCCGCCCGAGCCCAGGCCAGGGACGACGAACCCGTGAAGGAACTGCCGCTCGCCGCCGCCGTCGCCGTGGTCGCCCTCGGTCTGGTCCTGGTGGCCGGGTTCGACCGCTGGCGGGTCGGGTCGGGCGTCATCGGCCTGGCGTTCTGCCTGGCGGCAGCCCTGCGACTGACCCTGCCCGCACGGCAGGCGGGCCTGCTCGTCGTACGGTCGAAGGGCCTGGACGCCGCGATCCTGCTGACCCTCGGCTTCGCGCTGGTCGTCCTCGCGAACACCTTGCCGACGAGCTCCTGAGCCGCCTCACTAGGCTGTCGGGACACCCACAGCCGCGAGGAGCACGCCGCATGGCCACGCCTGTCAACGTCACCGTCACCGGAGCCGCCGGCCAGATCGGCTATGCCCTGTTGTTCCGCATCGCCGCGGGCGAGCTGCTCGGTCCGGACGTGCCCGTGCGGCTTCGCCTGCTGGAGATCACGCCGGCCCTCAAGGCCGCCGAGGGCACCGCGATGGAGCTCGACGACTGCGCCTTCCCGCTCCTCGCCGGGATCGACATCACCGACGACCTCAAGACCGCGTTCGACGGCACCAGCGTGGGCCTGCTGGTCGGCGCCCGCCCGCGGGGTCCGGGGATGGAGCGCGGGGACCTGCTCAGCGCCAACGGCAGCATCTTCGGCCCGCAGGGCAAGGCCATCAACGAGCATGCCGCTGATGACATCAGGGTGCTCGTGGTCGGCAACCCGGCAAACACCAACGCGCTCATCGCGCAACGCAACGCCCCCGACGTTCCCGCCAACCGCTTCACCGCCATGACGCGGCTGGACCACAACCGGGCGCTGTCCCAGCTGAGTGCGAAGCTCAGCGTGCCGGTCACGCAGATCAGCCAGCTGACGATCTGGGGCAACCACTCCGCCACCCAGTACCCAGACCTCTACACCGCGCAGGTCAACGGGAAGTCCGCGGCCGAGCAGGTCGACGAGGCGTGGTTGAAGGACACCTTCATCCCGACCGTCGCCAAGCGCGGCGCGGCCATCATCGAGGCCCGCGGCGCCTCCTCGGCGGCCTCTGCCGCGAACGCCGCGATCGACCACGTCTACGACTGGGTGAACGGCACCGAATGGACCTCGTCGAGCGTCGTGAGTGACGGCTCCTACGGCGTGCCCGAGGGCCTCATCAGCTCGTTCCCGTGCCGCGCCGTCAAGGGCGAGTGGGAGATCATCCAGGGCGTCGCCATCAACGACTTCAGCCGCGGCAAGATCGACGCCTCGGTCGCCGAGCTCACCGACGAGCGCGACGCCGTCCAGGAGCTCGGCCTCATCTGATGAAGATCATCTACACGTACACCGACGAGGCGCCGGCCCTGGCCACGCACTCCCTGCTGCCGGTGATCGAGGCGTACGCAGGGAAGGCCGGTGTCCACGTCGAGACGCGCGACATCTCCCTCGCCGGACGCCTCCTGGCCGCGTTCGGGCTGGCACCGGACGCGCTGGCGGAGCTCGGTCAGCTCGCCAAGACGCCGGACGCGAACATCATCAAGCTGCCGAACATCAGCGCCTCCATCCCGCAGCTCAAGGCCGCGGTGAAGGAGCTGCAGGAGGCCGGGTTCGCGGTCCCGGACTATCCGGAGGACGGCTCGTCGCCGGAGGTCCAGGCGAAGTTCGACGCGGTCAAGGGCAGCGCGGTCAACCCGGTGCTGCGCGAGGGCAACTCCGATCGGCGTGCGCCGCTGTCGGTGAAGAACTACGCGCGCAAGCACCCGCACTCGATGGGTGCCTGGTCGTCGGAGTCGAGGAGCCGCGTCGCCACGATGGGCGACGGCGACTTCCGGCACACGGAGAAGTCCGTGACGCTCCCGGCCCCGGACACCCTGCGCATCGAGCTGGTCACGCCCGACGCCACGGTCGTCCTCAAGGACTCGCTGAAGGTCCAGGCCGGTGAGATCGTCGACGCCGCGGTCCTGCACAAGGCAGCGCTCGAGGCCTTCCTCGCCCAGCAGGTCGCGGCCGCCAAGGCCGAGGGCGTGCTGTTCTCCGTCCACCTCAAGGCCACGATGATGAAGGTCTCCGACCCGATCATCTTCGGCCACGCCGTGAAGGCCTACTTCGCGGACGTCTTCGCCCAGTACGGCCAGGAGCTGGCAGCCGTGGGCGCCAACCCGAACGACGGGCTCGCGGCCGTGCTCAGCGCCCTCGACCGGCTCCCTGTCGACACGCGTGAGGCGATCGAGAAGGCCATCACCGCCGGCTACGAGAGCGGTCCGGACCTGGCCCAGGTCGACTCGAGCAAGGGCATCAACAACCTGCACGTGCCGAGCGACGTCATCATCGACGCCTCGATGCCGGCGGCCATCCGGTCCTCGGGCCAGATGTGGAACGCCGAGGACAAACTCCAGGACACCCTCTACGTCATCCCGGACTCGTCCTATGCGCCGCTGTACGCCGAGACGATCACGTTCTGCCAGCAGCACGGCGCCTTCGACCCGACGACCATGGGCACGACGCCCAACGTCGGCCTGATGGCGCAGCAGGCCGAGGAGTACGGCAGCCACGACAAGACGTTCGAGATCCCGGCCGACGGCGTCGTGAACGTCGTCGCCACGGACGGTGCGGTGCTGCTCTCGCAGGAGGTCGCCGAGGGCGACATCTTCCGGGCCTGCCAGACCAAGGACGCCCCGGTCACCGACTGGGTGCAGCTCGCCGTCTCCCGCGCCCGCGCCACCGGCGCCCCGGCGGTCTTCTGGCTGGATGCGACCCGCGCGCATGACGCAGAGGTGCTGAAGAAGGTGCATGCGGTCCTGCCGACGCTCGACACCGACGGCCTCACCCTGGAGTTCCTCGACGTCGCCGCGGCCACCCGCTACACCCTGGAGCGCGCGGCCAAGGGCGAGGACACCATCTCGGTGACGGGCAACGTCCTGCGCGACTACCTCACGGACCTCTTCCCGATCCTCGAGCTCGGGACGTCGGCCAAGATGCTGTCGATCGTGCCGCTGATGGCGGGCGGGGGGCTCTTCGAGACCGGTGCCGGTGGCTCCGCGCCCAAGCACGTGCAGCAGCTCGTGAAGGAGGACTACCTCCGGTGGGACTCGCTCGGGGAGTTCCTCGCGCTGGCGGTCTCCTTCGAGTTCCTCGGCGAGAAGACCGACAACGCCCGCGCCGCGCTGCTCGGCCGGACCCTGGACGAGGCCACGGGTCGCCTCCTCGAGGAGAACAAGTCGCCGGCGCGCAAGGTCGGCCAGATCGACAACCGCGGCTCGCACTTCTACCTCGCCCTCTACTGGGCGCAGGCCCTCGCGAACCAGACCGACGACCTGCAGGCGGCTGCCCTGTTCGCGCCGCTGGCGGACCGGCTGGCCGCCGACGAGGCGACGATCAACGCCGAGCTGCTCGCCGTCCAAGGCAAGCCGGCGGACCTCGGCGGCTACTACTACGTCGACAAGGCTAAGACCGATGCCGTGATGCGCCCGTCGGCCACCTTCAACGCCGCCCTCGCCGAGTTCTGACCCACTTCCTGGCGAGGGCCTAGGCTCGCGGGGATGGAGTTGGCTCATCGTCCCGGTGCTGTGCGATGACCGACGTGCTCGTCAGCATCGGGCTGATCCTGGCCCTCATCCTGTTCGGCGGCGTGTTCGTCGCGAGCGAGATCGCCCTGGTCTCGCTCCGCGAGAGCCAGATCAAGGGCATCTCCGACAGCAAGCGCGGCCGCAGGGTGATGGCGCTGTCGGAGAACCCCAACCGGTTCCTCGCCGCCGTCCAGATCGGCGTGACGGCGGCCGGGTTCCTGTCGGCTGCGTTCGGTGAGGCGCGGTTGTCGAGCCACCTCGCGCCCAAGCTCGAGGAGCTGGGGATGTCGCACGGCGTGGCTGACGTCGCGTCGCTGATCCTCATCACCCTGGTCATCTCCTACGTCGCCATCACCGTCGGCGAGCTGGCGCCGAAGCGGATCGCGCTGCAGCGGGCGGAGGGGACCGCGCTGCTGCTCGCGCCTGTGGTCGACCGCTTCGCGCGGCTGGCCCGGCCGGTCATCTGGTTTCTGTCCAAGACCACGGACGTGCTGGTGCGGATGCTCGGCGGCGACCCGACCGCGAAGCGTGACGCCATCACGGAGGAGGAGCTGCGCGGCCTCGTCGCCTCGCACGAGTCGCTGACCAAGGACGAGCGCAAGCTGATCGACGAGGTCTTCGCCGCGGGTGAACGGCAGATCCGCGAGGTCATGGTCCCGCGCACCGAGGTCGAGTTCCTCGAGTACTCGATGCCCGTGGCCCGGGCGGCCAGGGTGACGTCGGAACGGCCGCACTCCCGCTATCCCGTCGCGAGGTCGAGCCAGGACGACATCGCCGGCTTCGTGCACGTGCGCGACCTGCTGCTCCCTGCCGCGAGGGCCCGCACCACCAAGATCGGCGACGTCACGCGCGAGGTGAAGATGCTGCCCGGCACCAAGAAGGTGCTGGCCGCGCTGTCGGAGATGCGCCGTGAGGGCCACCACCTTGCGATGGTCGTCGACGAGTACGGCGGCACCGCCGGCATCGTGACCCTCGAGGACCTCATCGAGGAGGTCATCGGTGACATCCGCGACGAGTACGACGAGCCGGAAGAGGCGCTGCAGTTCCCCGGTGGCGAGATGGAGGCCGACGGGCTGCTCAACCTCGACGAGGTGGAGGAGCAGACCGGCGTGCGCCTGCCGGAGGGCCCCTACGAGACCCTGGCCGGGTTCATCATGGCCACGTTGGGGCACGTGCCGCGCGTCGGCGACGCGGTCGAGGCCGACAGCCACCGGCTCGAGGTCGCGCAGCTCGACGGGCGTCGCGTGAGTCGCGTCCGCGTTGCGCCTATCGTTCCCGAGGTCGAAGCAGAGGCCTAGGGGGAGCCGGTGTCCAGGAAATTCTCGGTGTCCTACGACATCCCCGCGGACGTGGAGACCGCCTACGCCGCCATCACGGGCGAGGGCTGGGCGGCCGGCAAGGCGGCGGCGCTCAAGGACGAGAGCACGGTCGTCACGCGGGACGTCGGCACCGGCGACGCGGTCACGCTCGTGGTGTCCCGCAAGCTGCCCGACGGCATCCCGGGCTTCCTGCAGAAGTTCCTGCCGGCCGACGGTCGGGTCACGCAGACCGACACCTGGGCAGCGGCGACGGACGGCGTGCGCGCGGGCACGTGGACGGCCGCTACCCCGGGATCGCCGGTGAAGGTCTGGGGGACGATGCGCCTGGAGCCGGCCGCCGCGGGCTGCTGCTACGTCGTAGCCGGTGAGATCAAGGCGGCCATCCCGCTGATCGGCGGTAAGGCCGAGGACATCGCGGTCAGCATGACCAAGAAGCTCACCGCCTCGGAGGCAGACGTCCTCCGCACCCTGGTCAGCGGGTAGGAAGGCGGCGCCGGAGCGAACGGGCGGCTTCGGCGGCGAGGACGCGGACAAGGGCGGGTGTGATGAGGCCGCGGCCGAGTCCCACCTCGACGAGGGCGTGCATCGCCGCGGGTTCGTCCCGCACCGCCCGGACGCCGGCGTCGAGGACGCGCTGGCGGGCGGTCGCGCGGGCCAGCCAGCTCGTGTGGCGCAGATGCCGGCCGAGCTCGCGGTCCAGCGCGCGGCGGTAGGCCGCGCCCGGGTCGCCGGCCCCGACCGCCGCCGCACCTGCCAGCCGTCCGGAGAGCAGCGCGTAAAAGATGCCCTCGCCAGTCAGGGGGTTCACCAGAGAGGCGGCGTCGCCCGCCAGCAGGACCCGTCCGTCGGGCTGGACGGGGCGGCCGGTCGACAGCGGCAGGTGGTGGGAGCGGAGTCGCTCGGCACCGGCGGCCTCGGGGAGCAGCTCGACGAGCCGCTCGTGCAGGGCGTCGCGCCCGTGCGGCATCGCGCGGAGGTTCGGCAGCAGCATCCCGAACCCGACGTTGGCGGTCCCCGCGCCGGTGTCGAACCGCCAGGCGTAGGCCGGCCAGTCCCGGCCGTCCATGATGATCAGCTGCTCCGGATCGCTTGTCTGCCAGGGGATGTAGCCCCGCACAGCCACCGCAACCGTCTGCTCGTCCTGCCTGGCGATGCCCAGCAGGCGCCGGACGACGCCGTTGGCCCCGTCAGCGCCGATCAGGACCCGGGCGTCGACGTCGTCCAGGGTGCGGATGGTCTGGCGCCGAAACGTTGCCCCTCGGCGGACCGCCGCCTCGACGAGCCGAGCGTCGAACACGCTGCGCGGCACGACGTAGTTGGGGCGCTGCACCTCCGATGCCGCCTCGGTGCCCCGCGGGCTCACCAGCCGGAGTCGGCGTACCGGGGTCCGGTCGAGCAGGACGTCTGCGACACCGAGCCGGGCGAGCTCGTCCAGGGCATGGGGGGCGATGCCGTCGCCGCAGGACTTGTCGCGCGGGAAGTCTGCCTTGTCGACGAGCAGCACCCGGCAGCCGGGCTTCGTACGCAGCGCCGACAGCGCGGCGGCGGCACCTGCGGGGCCGGCGCCTATCACTGCGACGTCATACACAGGGCAAACCTAGGATGCCTGCATGTCTCCACCGAACCAGCGCAGGCGCGTGCTCTCCGGGATCCAGCCGACCGGTGCCGGCAAGCACCTCGGCAACTACCTGGGCGCGGTCCGGCACTGGGCGGCGATGCAGGACGAGTTCGAGTGCTTCTTCTTCGTGGCCGACCTGCACTCGCTCACGATCCTGCCTGACCCGACGGAGCTGCGCCAGCAGTGCCGCAAGCTGGTCGCCGAGCTGCTCGCGATGGGGGTCGACCCGGCGAGGAGCACGCTGTTCGCGCAGTCGCACATCCCGGAGCACGCGGAGCTCGCGTGGGTCCTGTCCTGCCTGACGGGCTACGGCGAGGCGTCCCGGATGACGCAGTTCAAGGAGAAGGGCGGCGGCAATGTCGGCCTGTTCAACTACCCCGTCCTGCAGGCCGCCGACATCCTGCTCTACCAGGCGCACGCCGTCCCGGTCGGTGAGGACCAGCGCCAGCACCTCGAGCTCACGCGCGACCTCGGCCAGCGGTTCAACAACCGCTACGGCGAGACGTTCACCGTGCCGGACCCGTACGTGCAGACGTCGGCCGAGCGGATCAAGGACCTGCAGGAGCCGACGGCCAAGATGAGCACGAGCAAGGGCGGCCCGGGCGTCCTATGGGTGATCGAGGACGAGAAGCAGACGCTCAAGAAGATCAAGAGCGCCGTCACCGACACGGGGCGCGAGGTCAGCTACGACGTCGAGGAGAAGCCGGGCATCTCCAACCTTCTCACCATCTTGTCGGTGGCGACGGGGACCCCGGTGGACGACCTGGTCGGAAGCT
>JAWWOJ010000495.1:0-3639 GCA_033851885.1 Frankiales bacterium
GGCGCGTAACGGCCCGTCCTGGGGATAGCCCACGACGATGGCGCCGTCGCCGGTCGCTGCCTTGCCGGCGAAGACCAGCGGGGTCACGTTCAGACCCGGGACGGAGAGCACGGCGACGTCACGGTCCGGGTCGTAGAGCACGACCGTCGCCTCGATGGTCTGACTGCCCACGTGCACCTCGGGGTGGCGTACGCCGGCGACGACGTGCGCGTTGGTCATGACCCGCTCGGGGGCGAACGCGAAGCCGCTGCCCTCGATCCGCTTGGCGCACGACGACGCCACGCCCGTGACCTTGAAGACCCGCGAGCGGACCGAGGTGACCACCGGCGACGTGGCGAGGGCCGGGTCGGGCGGATCCACCGGTCGTACGTCGGTGGGCACCAGGTCGCCGAAGACCTCGGGGAAACCACGGTCGTCGATGAGGCGACGGAACGACGCGAACAGGGTCTTCGCTCCGCCGGGTACAGCCTTGTCGACGAGGCTGAGCACCTCCGACCGACGCACCTGGCCGGCCAGACCGGTGAACGGCGAGCTGGCGACGGCGGTGCCGACGAGCCACGCGACGAGCAGCAGCGAGACCACCGAGACGGCCGCACCCGCGACAGCGTCCACGATGCGGACCGGGTGCCAGACCAGGTGGGTGCGGACCCACCCGCCTGCGACGGTGGCGACCAGCTGCCCCAGCACGGCCGCGAAGAAGACGACCGAGACGGCGACGGTGGTCGCGGGCAGCCCGGACAAGGCGCTGGAGTGGGCCAGCGACGGCGCCACCTTGGCACCCACGACACCGCCACCGAGGAAGCCGACGAACGACAGCACACCGACGACGAACCCCTGGCGATAGCCGGAGACGCCGAACAGCAGGCACGCGCCCACCAGGATCAGGTCCAGCACGTCGCCCCGACCGCTCATCGCACGACGACCTCTCCGGTCATGCCTGGGTGGATCGTGCACGCGAAGCGAAACGTCCCGGCCTGGGCGAACGTCACGACGAGGAGCTTCGACTCCTTGCCGTCGAGGTTGGTGATCTTGCCCAGGCTCGGGTCGTCGAAGACCAGGTCGTGCGGAACGCTCTCGGTGTTGCTCACGGTCAGCGTGACCTTTCCGACCCGGGCCTTGACGGTCGAGGGGTGGTACTTCAGGTCGTTGCGCATCTCCACGGTGGCCGTCTGCGCGGCGGCCGGGCCGACCGTGATCACCGACCCGGTGCCGGTGCTCCCGCTGCTGCAGGACACGAGCACGAGGGGTACGGCGAGCACTGCTCTGGACGTCAACCTCAGGTGCTTCACGTGTGGGTGTTCCTTCCGCGCTGTTCCCAGGTCTTCATGGCGAGCCGCAACGTCTCTGGGTCGAGCTCCCTGAGCCGGTCCTTGTCCCAGGGCTTCTCCCAGCCGGCGAGGGTGAGCAGCCCCGCGAGCAGCCCGGCGGTGAAGCCCCACACGACGAGGTCCTTGACCTCGAACGCCGGGCCGGTCAGCCCGCTGGTGTGGGTGATGCGGAACCGCCGGTCCGGGTCGGTCAGGTCGTCGAGCGGGACCCGGACGACCCGGGCGACCTCGGCGGCGTCGACGGGGAAAACCTCGTGCGGCTCCCGCCACCACGCGACGACGGGATGGACGACGAATCCGGACGGCGGCAGGTAGAGCGCCGGCAGCACGCCGATCACCTCGACGCTGGCCGGGTCCAGGCCGACCTCCTCCTGGGCCTCACGCAGCGCGGCCGCGACGGGACCGTCGTCCTCGGGGTCCTGCGCCCCACCCGGAAAGGCCGGCTGCCCGGCGTGCGAGCGCATGGTGGCGGCCCGCTCGATGAGCAGCACGTCCGGGCCTTCGGGCCCCTCCCCGAACAGGATGAGGACAGCGCTGTCCCGGCCACCGGAAGGTGGCGGCAGGAAGCGCGTGAAGTGCTCTGCCTTCACCAGCGGGACCTGCTCGGCCAGTGGCTGCAGCCAGGCGGGGATCGTCACACCGTGATCCCGAGGTAGGTGCGGACGTCCTTCGCGAGTGCCGCCCCCGAGTCGTAGCCACCGGACTCCACGTGGGTCACCTTGCCGGCGGCGTCGACGAACACCATGAGCGGTACGCCGGGCTGGAAGTGCGCGCCGACGACACGGCCGTCGTCGTAGACGGAGGGCCAGTGCTGCTTCATGTGGATGGCGAACAGCAGACCGAAACGCGGGTACTCCTCGGTGGTGTCGACGCCGACGAGCGCGACCCTTTCCTTGGCCCTGTCGTAGAAGGCCCGCAGGACCGGCATCTCCTTCTGGCACGGACCGCACCACGAGCCATAGACGTTCACGAGGGTAGGTCGTCCGGTGCCCGGTCGCTGCAATGAGACGTCGGCGCCGCCGCCCAGGCAGGGCAGCGTGATCTTCGGAAACGCGGGCCCGAGCCCGGGAGGACACGCCGCGAGGACAGCCTCGTCCTGCAGCGGCTTCAGGGGGGCCGTGTTGGTGCTCGTGTGGCCGCCGCGCAGCCCGTAGGCGACCGACAGGCCGAGCGCGGCAAGAACGAGGACGAGGACCGTCCAGCGCGACCCCGTCACGGGGCGGACCGGAAGAACTCGTCAGGACGCACGAGCTTCGCCGCCTTCACCGGGTCCGTCTCGCCCTCGCCGAACGACGGGCAGAGGGCAGCGATGGCACAGGCACCGCACGCCGGCGTGCGCGAGTGGCAGACCCGGCGCCCGTGGAAGATGACCCGATGGCTGAACATCGTCCACTCGGCCTTCGGAAGCAGCTGCGCCACGGCGGACTCGACCTTGACCGGATCCTGTTCGGTGGTCCAGCCGAAGCGTCGCACCAGCCGGCCGAAGTGGGTGTCGACGGTCAGCCCCGGGATGCCGAAGGCGTTGCCCAGGATGACGTTGGCGGTCTTGCGCCCGATGCCAGGCAGCGTGATCAGGTCCTCGAGGCGCGGCGGCACCTCCCCGTCGTACCTCTCGACCAGGGCAGCGCCGAGACCGATGAGCGAGGTCGTCTTGTTGCGGAAGAACCCGGTTGGCCGGATCTCCTCCTCGAGGACGGCCCGGTCGGCACTCGCGTAGTCCTGCGCGCTCGGGTACTTGCGGAACAGCGCGGGCGTCACCTCGTTGACCCGTTTGTCCGTGCACTGGGCGCTCAGGATGGTCGCGACGCACAGCTCGAGGGGGGTCGTGAAGTCGAGCTCGCAGTGCGCCTGCGGGTAGAGGGCGGTGAGTTCCTTGTTGGTGCGGCGCGCCCGCCGGGTGAGCGCGAGCCCGCTGGTCGGCCCCGTCTCCTGTCCCGGGGCCGCCATGCCCCTCACCCTAGTGAGGGAGGTGCGCACTCGCCCGTTCCGGTGATGCCGCTCAAGGAACCGGGACTTCCTGACGACGCTCCTTGTGTCGATCACAGAGAGTGACGACAGGAGAGGTCAGGCGATGGAGCAGGTCCAGCAGGTCGCGCGCAAGCAGCAGACGCGCCCAGAGCCGAAGCGCACCGAGCAGCACGCGCACCTGTCCTTGGACGGGCTCCGCGAGTACCGCACCGCACTGACCGCCGAGGAGTCCAACGTCTCGTACTGGCGCCGCATCATCCAGGCCCGCCTGGACGTCGTACGGGCCGGCAGTGACCTGCTCTCGGAGAACCTCAAGCCGGTGCTCACCGACGCGCGCGTCGGC
>JAWWOJ010000506.1:0-4843 GCA_033851885.1 Frankiales bacterium
GAGGGAGTCGATGAGGTTGATCAGCCGCAGCGGGAGATGTCGCTCGGCGCTTGACGGCGCAGCGGGTTCCGCCTCGCCACGCAGGGTCTCGGCGATGAGGGTCATCTCGCGCTGCAGCTCAGCCGTCTGCTCCTGCGCCTTCGCCCACACCGGGACAGGCAGCCGCAGGAGATGGACCTCGACGAGCGCGTCGTCGGCGCTGGTCACGCCGCCGACCGCCAGTGGAGGACGGGGTCGGTACGGGGGACGTCGGTCGGCTGCGCCGCGAGCCCGTTCGCACGCGGCGGATCGGCTTCGGCCAGGTCTGTCCGACCTCCGCGCTCGTCGGACTCCCACCGGATGACTGCCCAGACCGTCTTGCCGCCGTCCTCGCCGGCCTCGGCGCCCCAGGAGTCCGCCAGCTCGTTGAGGATGCGCAGACCACGGCCGGTCGTGGACTCCGCGCTGTAGCTGCGCCGGGCCGGCAGTCGCGGCGAGGTGTCCGTGATCTCCAGCCGGACACCCTCGGGACACTCCTCGATCGCGACCGTGAACGACGACCTCGCGTGCAGGACGGCGTTCGTCGCCAACTCGGAACTGAGCAGCGTGACCGCCCAGGCAAGATCGTCGCAACCCCACTCGGCCAGGACCTGCTTGGCGAACCTCCGGACCTGGGCGATGCTCTCAGGACGACCGTCGAGAGCGTGTTCCGCGCGGCGCATCGGCGAAGCGTACGGCGGGAACCTCAGCGCCTCCGCACCGGGCTGCCCGGCAACCGAGAGGTCCCGCCGGCGCGTGCCGACGGGACCTGCTGGGGTGCGGTTGGGTCAGTGGACCGGCTGGTTCTCGGGGTGCCATCCCGGGACGTGCAGTGCCACGTCATAGGCGGTGCGGCGGGCATGCACGACGCCCAGGGCACCGAGGAGCAGGAAGCCGAGTCCGCTGCCGAGAGCGATCCAGAAGCCGATGAACGCAACCTTGGCCATGGTCCCGAAGGCATAGGCATTGAGCAGCAGACCACGCAATGTCTCGCCCTTGAAGACGGTCGCCACCTTGCCGGCCAGCACGGTGTCGGTCGGCGCTGCCTGGGCCTCCGCGGACAGCTCCGAATAGGTCTTGCCGCCGCTGATGCCCTTGAGGTGCACGGCGATGAAGTGGTCGGCGTAGGCCTTCGCCTGGTCGCCGTTCACGAGCTGCTGGCCGGCGTACTTGCTCAGGTAGGGCTTGATGGCCGGGTCGTTGAGGCCGTCGGAGCCGGCCTTCGGGAAGAAGATCTTCTCGGCGGTCAGCTGGGTCCGCACGTTGTCCGACACGAACGAGTGTGCCCAGAGGAGGAGGCCGGAGGCGGCCAGGAGCACCGCAGCCATCACGAGTCCTGCGGTCGAGATCAAGGTGTCAAAGGTCTTGCGGCGCATGGGATGTCCCTTCTCGGAGCGACCCGAGGTGATCGCCTGTCACCATGGGATCAGCGGCGCCTCGTGCGCGGCAGTGAGGAAGGTCCCCGATGACGGGGTACAAAGACCTGCCCGACCCGCCCGACCATCACGAGCGCGTCGACCGGCTGCTCGATGCTGTCCTCGCGGTGGGGTCGGACCTCGACCTGAAAGTGGTGCTGCAGCGCATCGTCGAGGTGGCCGTCACCCTGGTCGACGCGACCTACGGTGCACTCGGTGTCGCCGACGAGAACGGGACCGGGCTGTCGCAATTCATCACGGTGGGCATCGACGACCGCGACGTCGCGCTGATCGGGCCGCCGCCGACCGGGCGCGGTGTTCTCGGCGAGCTGCTGCGGAGGCCAGAGCCGTTGCGGCTGCTCGAGCTCGCGGCGCACCCGCGGTCGTCGGGGTTCCCGCCGGGCCACCCGCCGATGGACTCGTTCCTGGGCGTGCCGGTGAGGGTGGGCCAGGAGGTGTTCGGCAACCTCTATCTGACCGAGAAGCGAGGGGGCCTCGAGTTCACCGAGGACGACCAGGGCGTCGTGATCGCCTTGGCGGCGGCAGCGGGAGCAGCCATCCGCAATGCCAGGCTGTACGCCGAGAGCCGCCGCCTCGGGGCGTGGATGGAGGCGGGCCGGGTCGTCTCGACAGCGCTGCTGTCCGGCACGCAGCGGGAGGACGTCATCGCGCTGGTCGTCGAGCGAGCCCGTGAGGTGCTCACATCCGATGTCGCGTTCGTCGCCCTGGCGTCCGACGGCGAGCTGCACGTCGAGACCGCGAGCGGGTGCGACGGTCCTGCGCTGCTGCACGAGCTCCGTGCCCCCCTCACCGAGGTGCTGCGGACCGGAGTCACCCATGACGTCGGCGCCGACGGCATGTCGGGAGCAGCCGTCCCGCTCGGGCCGGAGGGCCGCCCGTGCGCCGGTGTTCTCGTGACGTTGTGGACCGTGCGCCCGGACCCCTGGGAGACCAGCGACATCGCCGGCTTCGCGGCCCAGGCGGCGGTGGCTCTCGAGCTCGCGGAGCGACGCAGGGAGACCGAACGGTTCGCGATCGTCCACGACCGTGACCGGATCGGGCGGGACCTGCACGACCTCGTGATCCAACGGCTGTTCGCGACGGGGATGCAGCTGCAGAGCGCGGTGCGGATGGTGGACCAGGACGCGAGCGAGGCGAAGGTGCGCATCAACCGCGCGGTGGACGAGCTGGACGGCACCATCCGCGAGCTCCGGTCGACCATCTACGGCCTGCAGGCCCCCTTGGAGGGTCGGCCGTCGCTGCGCGCCCAGGTGCTGAACGTCATGGAGGGGGCCGCCGTCACGCTGGGGTTCAGCCCGACCCTCCGGCTCGACGGCCTGCTCGACACGCTGTCGACCCCTGAGGTCGCCGAGCACGTGCTCGCGACCCTGCGGGAGGCCCTGTCCAACGCGGCCCGGCACGCGAACGCCAGCCACGTCGAGGTGCTGGTGGCCATCAGGGGGAGCACCCTGCAGCTCCGGGTCGAGGACGACGGGATCGGCATGCCCGAGGACGCGGCGCGCAGCGGGCTGGTCAACCTGGCCAGCCGGGCGGACCAGCTGGGCGGCTTCATGCGAGTGACGTCAGGACGCGAGCGAGGGACCCGGCTCGCCTGGCAGGTGCCGATCTAAGGAAGGCGCAGTTCCGTGGCGAGCACAGCCACCTGGGTGCGCCGCTGCAGCCCGAGCTTCGAGAGCACGTTGCTCACGTAGTTCTTCACTGTCTTCTCGGCCAGGAACAGCCGGGCAGCGATCTCCCGGTTCGTGAGTCCCTCGCCGATGAGGGTCAGGATCTTGCGCTCCTGCTCGGACAGCGAAGCGAGCGGGTCGGCCTTGGCCGGCTCCCGCCACCGCTCGAGCACCAGCGACGCGGCGCGCGGGTCCAGCAGCGAGCCGCCGGCCGCGACCGTGCGGATCCCCTCGACCAGTGCGTTGCCCCGCACGTCCTTCAGGACATACCCGGCGGCCCCGGCGAGCACCGCGTCGAGCAGCGCGTCGTCATCAGCGAAGGACGTGAGCATGAGGCACGCCAGACCGGGCAACGTGTCCCGGAGCTCGCGGCACAACGACACGCCGTCGCCGTCGGGGAGGCGGACGTCGAGCACGGCCACCTGGGGGTTCGCCGCCGGGACGCGCGCGAGGGCCTCCTCGACCCCGGACGCCTCGCCCACCACGACCAGGTCCGGCTCGGCCTCGAGCAGCTCACGCAACCCACGCCGGACGATCTCGTGGTCGTCGACGAGGAAGACCGAGATGGGTGCCACTGCCGGAGCATCGCACCGATCGGCCCTGAGCGGATGGGACTTTGGTCCCGTCCCTGGGGGGACGGCGGCCTCTGGAACCCCGGCACCGGAGCGGCGAGGCTGCGACCATGGTCGAGACACGTTCTGGCGGCAAGGCGCTCTCGCGGGACACCTGCCGCGACCGCCTCGCCAGCAACCGGCGCGGCTACCTCGCGTGCACCACCGGGGGGCTGCCGGCGGTCGTACCCGTACGCCTTATCAACCGGCAAGGCGAGCTGCTGCTCCGCTGCGTGTCCCTGGCGCACCGAGACCGGCTCGCCGGTCAGGTCGTGGCGTTGAGCATCGGCAGGAACGTCCTTCCGAGCTACCGCGGTTGGACCGTCACCGCCCACGGACGGCTCGGGCCGCTGCGGCCCGACGGGCTGCTGCCCCTCGATATCGCCCACCTGGAGGGCGTCAGCCATCTGCGAGACCACCTTGGGAGCACGTCATGAGCGGACTGATCGAACAGGACCTCGAACACCTGGTGACGATGGCGGCGTTCGCCCCGAGCGTGCACAACACGCAGCCCTGGCACTTCAGGCCCACGCCCGGCGGTCTGCGGCTCGAGCGGGACCGCAGCCGCCAGCTCACGGTCATTGACCCGATGGGCCGGGAGTTGCTGCTCAGCTGTGGTGCGGCACTGCACCACCTCGAGGTGGCCGCCCGGGGGGTCGGCATCGACACCCGCGTGACCATCAACCCCGTCGGCAACGCCGTCGCCACGGTGCGACTCTCCCGAGGGCGGCCGGCGACCGATGCGGAGCTGGCGCACGCCCTCGCGATCCTGCACCGGCACACCTACCGGGGCCGCTTCGACGACGAGCGCATCCCCGCCGCCGCTCTCGACGCCATCGCTGCGGCGGCGACCCACGAGCACGGCCTCGTGCGGATCGTGTCCGACGAGGAGCTCGTCGAGGTGGAGGTGCTGGTGAGCCGCGCGGAGCGCACGCTGGTCAGCGCCCCCGGCTACCAGGAGGAGCTGGCCCGCTGGGTGTGGCACGGCGCTCCTGACGAGAACCGCGGCGACGGGATCCCGGCAGCCGCCGTCGACCACGGACCGGACCGCGCCGAGAGCCTCGAAGGACGGCAGTTCGACGGAGTGGCCGACGCTCGCCCGCAGGAGCCC
>JAWWOJ010000545.1:0-4446 GCA_033851885.1 Frankiales bacterium
GTCAGCTCCTCCTGCGGGTCGCCGCCCCAGAAGGCGCCGTCCACGAAGTCGACGTTCACGCGCGCTCCATGTCGTCAGCGGCGAGCCAGGCGAAGGCCATCCCCGGCGTGATGCACGAACCAGGTCCCGGGTAGGTGTGGCCCATCACCGACGCCATGGTGTTGCCGCACGCGTAGAGGCCAGGGATCGCCGAGCCGTCGGGGCGCGTGACGCGACCGTGCTCGTCGCAGACGAGGCCGCCCTTGGTGCCCAGGTCACCGAGCACGACCGGCGCGGCGTAGAACGGCGCCTCAGTGAGAGGGGCTAGCGACGGGTTGGGGAACTCGTGGCTCGCGGGGGCGAGTCCGCCGTACCCGAGGAAGACCGCGAGCAGCTGCCTCTCGAAGCTGCCCTCGGCACCACGGCCGAAGTCGTCGTCGACACCGGCAACCGCCATCGCGTTCCAGCGCGCCGTCGTCTCCCCCAACCCGGGGATACCCAAGCCGTCGATGCTGTCGGCGCGTCGCAGGCACCCTGCTTCCACCCACGGCGTCGGATCCTGGTCAGGCTGCAACCCGGCGAAGCCGTACCTGCCGAGTCCACGGGCGTCGAAGACCAGGTACGACGGCAGGCGGGCGCCGTCGAGGCGCATGTGCTGGCCGTACTCGTTGTAGGCGATCCCCTCGTTGCCCCAGCGACGGCCGGACTGGTCGACGACGAACCCGAGCGGGGCGGTGCGCTCCCACAGCAGGAACGACGGGCCGTCCGGTCGTTCGAACGCGGGCGTCCACCAGCTGTCCTCGAGCAGGTCGGTCGCCGCGCCGAGGGCAAGACCGGCGCGCAGCCCGTCCCCGGTGTTGCCGGCGACACCGAGCGACCAGCGCCCTTCGCGCACGAATGGGAGCTGGTACTCGGCACGCATGTCGGGGTTGTGCTCGAAGCCTCCGGCGGCGAGCAGAACGCCTGCAGGTGCGGCGATCTCGCCCCTCTCGCTGACAACCCCGACAACCCGGTCGCCCTCGTTGATCAGGTCGTGGAAGGCGCAGCTCGTCCAGATCTCGACGCCCGCGTCATGGCAGGCGAGCAGCAGCTGGCCGACCAGCGAGCGCCCGCCGAACAGCAGCCCACCGAGGTCGAAGGCCGGCATCGGCGGACCACCGTCGCCGTACGGGAGCTTCTCGCGCAGCGGCCACGGGATGGTCGCTGCGACCGCCGGCTTGACGGTCTTGGGCGCGATGGCACGGCCGTCGATGCGACCGCCGGGCTGCTCCGGCGCGTAGTCGGGAAAGCCCCACAGCCGGGTGAAGCGCACGCCCTTCGTCGCCAGCCAGTCGATGGTCGGCGCCGCGGCGTGCAGGAAGGCCTGCTGCATCGACCGCGGCGTGCGGTCGCCCACCGTGTGGTCGAGGTAGGTCTGCACCTCCTCCAGGGAGTCCTCGACGCCGAGCTCGACGAGCCACTTGTTGGTCGGCGCCCAGAGCCCGCCGCCGGTCAGGGCCGCGGTGCCACCCACGACTTCGGCCTTCTCGAGCACCAAGACCTTCAGCCCGCGATCGGCGGCCCGTAGCGCGCCGGTCAGTCCTGGTGCCCCGGTACCCACCACTACGACGTCATAGCCCTCGATCACGCGCGCACCCTACTTCGCTGACCAAGCGCTTGCTAGGTTCCGGGCATGAGCACTGAGATCCCCGGGGTCGTCGACGCGTCGACCGTCACCGCATGGAGCGACGAGGTCGACGTGCTGGTCGTCGGCTTCGGTATCGCCGGTGGCTGCGCCGCGGTCGAGGCCGCTGCAGCCGGTGCCAGGACCCTCGTCCTGGAGCGGGCCGCGGTCACCGGTGGCACCAGCGCGATGGCCGGCGGCCACTTCTACCTCGGCGGCGGCACCGTCGTGCAGAAGGCGACCGGCCACGACGACTCCGCCGAGGAGATGTTCAAGTACCTCATGTCGGTGACCCCTCATCCGGAGCCGGACAAGATCCGCGACTACTCCGAGGGCAGCGTCGAGCACTGCGACTGGCTCGAGGCGCTCGGCTTCGAGTTCGAGCGCAGCTACTACCCCGAGAAGGCCGTGATCCAGCCGGGCACCGAGGGGCTGATGTACACCGGCAACGAGAAGTGCTGGCCACACTTCGAGCTCGCCACGCCCGCCCCGCGCGGGCACAAGGTCCCCGTACCCGGCGACACGCAGGGTGCCGCGCTCGTGACCGGGCTGCTGGCGAGGCGCGCCGAGCAGCTCGGGGTCGAGGTCCGGCTCGAGACCGGCGCGACGCAGCTCGTCGTCGACGGCGACCGGGTCGTCGGCGTCGCCTGGCAGCGCTTCGAGGAGCGGGGCTTCGTCAAGGCCGCTGCGATCGTCATCGCCGCCGGTGGGTTCGTCATGAACAAGGACATGGTCGCTGAGTTCACCCCGGCCCTTGCTGCCAAGCCGTTCACCCTGGGGAGCACCTACGACGACGGGCTCGGCATCCGGCTGGGGCAGTCGGTCGGTGGCGAGGCGCTGCACATGCACGAGCCGTTCATCACCGCCCCCGTCTACCCGCCGTCGCGGCTGCTGACCGGGATCATCGTCAACAAGGAGGGCAAGCGGTTCGTCGCCGAGGACAGCTACCACTCGCGTACGTCCGGCCACGTCATGGACCAGACCGACCACGCCGCCTATCTCATCGTGGACAGCGAGCACATCGAGCACCCGATCTTCCAGCTGACCCCGTTCATCGACGGCTGGGAGACGGTCGCCGAGATGGAGACCACCCTCGGCATCCCCGCCGGAGCGCTGGAGAAGACCCTGGCCGACTACAACGAGCACGCACGCGCCGGCGAGGACCCCGAGCTCCACAAGCAGCCGCCGTTCGTCGAGCCGCAGGACGTCGGCCCGTGGGGGGCCTACGACCTCACCCTCGGCAAGGCGCTCTACGCCGGCTTCACCCTCGGCGGGCTGCGCACCTCGCGACACGGCCAGGTGCTCCGCGAGGACGGCACGGTCGTCGCCGGCCTCTACGCGGCAGGCGCCTGCGCGGCGAACATCGCGCAGGACGGCAAGGGCTACTCCTCCGGTACCCAGCTCGGGGAGGGCTCCTTCTTCGGCCGCGCCGCCGGCCGGCACGCCGCCTCGGTGAACACCTGACGAACTCAGGTGAAGAGCGGGTGACCGCCGCTTAGCCTCCAGATGTCCTTCGGAGGTGGCAGTGGTGGCCCGCACCAGGTTCGTGCTCGGTGGCGGGGGCGCCATGGGCGCCTACCAGGCCGGGGCCCTGCTCGGACTGCTCCAGGAGGGGCTGGTTCCTGACGCGCTGTACGGCTGCTCCGCCGGTGCTCTGAACGCGGCCTTCCTGGCGGCCCAGCCCGACCTGGCCCGGGCCGGCGAGCTCGCGACCTGGTGGACGGACGGCAGCAGCAACTCGGTCCTCGCCCCCACCTGGCGCCACCACGTTCGTGGCCTGCCCGCCGTGCTGCGGCACCGGCAGGGCGTCCTCGACAGCCGACCGCTGCGTCGGCTCGTCGAGAGCAACGTGCGCGCCCACGACCTGTCCGAGCTCGCCGTACCTCTCACGGTGACCACCACCTGCCTCGACTGCGCGCAGGCGCGCCATCACGTCGGCGGACCGGTCGTCGACACCCTGGTGGCCAGTTGCGCGCTGCCCGGGCTGCTGCCACCCGTGCGGCTGCCCGACGGGCACCTCCATGTCGACGGCGGTGTCGTCGCCGGTGTCCCCGTGGCGCGCGCGCTGGAGGACGCGGGACCCGACGACCTCGTGGTGGTGCTCGACTGCGGTCTGGCGCCGGTGACCTGTGGGACCGAGGCGTGCCACGTCGGCGACCTCGGCCGCGGCGACTACCTCCCGCCGGTCGACGGAAGCACCGGCCCCCTCGACGTCGTGCTGCGCGCCTTCACGGTCGCGCGCGCGGTGGCGAACCGCGCGACGGTCGGCTCGGCCCTTCAGGACCCCCGGGTGCGGGTCGTGGCCCACATCGCCGATGCGTGGGCTGCCGGGCTGCTGGCCGAGGTGCCTCGCGGGCCGCGCGACTTCTCGCAGTCCCTGGCGCTGCTCGAGGCCGGCCGCGTCGCGGCCCAGCGAGGTCTCAGGTCCAGCGTCCGATGAGCTGACCGGCGAGGTACGGCGCTCCGTGCCGTGTGCTCCACACCACCCGGCGCGCGAGACCGGCCGCCCGACCCACGTCCTCGGCCGTGGGCAGTTCGTGGCCGAGCGCGGCCGCCGCTGCCCGGGCCAGCGCCCGGTGCCCGGTGACCGACGGGTGCACGCGGTCGACCGCCCACCCCGCCGGGTGCTGCAGCTCCGGGACGGCGGCCAGGTCGACCACGACGACCCCACGATGCTCGCCGGCCTCGTCGACGGCGGCGTTCAGCTGCTCGAGCCGGCGGCGTACGAGGGAGCGCAGCGGCAGCGGCATCCAGAGCATCCGCGAGGGGTCGTGCAACCGCCCGACGACAACGGTGTCGGCCTG
>JAWWOJ010000556.1:0-4421 GCA_033851885.1 Frankiales bacterium
TTCGGCCTCCCGGTGCTGCGGGCCAACCCGACCAACCAGGTCAGCGCGGTGCGGGCCCATCTCTGGCCACCGATCGACTTCGACCGCACGCTGTTCGGCGGGCACGTGCCGACGCTCTGGCTGCAGCAGCACTTCTTCGACCCGGGTGTGGCGCACTGGTACGACCGCATCGCCATCTGCGTCTACCTGTCGCACTTCCTCGTCTCGCTCGTGCTCGCGATCGTGTTGTGGTGCGTGAACTACCCGCTGTTCCGGCGCTACCTCGCGGCGCTGGTCTCGCTGACGCTGGTGACGCTGGCGACCTACGTCCTGTTCCCCGCGGCACCGCCGTGGATGGCCGGCCTCAACAACAAGTTCGGCAAGGGCGTCGAGGTCCACCGGGTGGTGCAGGAGACGCTGCACACCCTGGGCGGCTCCACGGTCGACAGCGCCGTGGAGAAGGGCGCCGCCTACTCCAACTCGGTGGCCGCGATGCCGTCGCTGCACGCCGCGATCCCGATGCTGCTGCTCGTCTTCTTCTGGCCCGAGGTGCGCACCCGCGGCAAGATCGGCCTGTCGGTCTATGCCGGCACGATGGCGCTGGTCCTGGTCTATGGCGGCGAGCACTACGTCGCCGACGTCCTGGCCGGGTGGCTGTACGCGATCGTCGTCACCGTGCTGCTGCGCAAGCTGGCCTTCCGCAAGGAGCCGGTCGACGCGCCCGCAGACAACCCCCTCACCACCCCGGCCCACCACCCCTCTGGATGATCAACAGTGGGTTGCGCGGTCGGCGAGCCCGCTTGGGTCAGCCCGCTGATCCCCTGCTGATCAGCGCGAGGGGGCTAGACGATGGCGGTCTCGGCCATCGCCCGCTCGCCGTCGAGCTGTTCCCGCTGCGCCGCGAGGCCACCTGTCGTGCGCAGCGGCACCTCCTTGACGAAGAAGGTGAGCACGAAGGCAGGGACCACCAGCACGGCCACGACGAGGAACACCGTGTGCATCGAGTCGGCGAAGCCCTCGAGGACCAGCCGCTTCACCGGCCCGGGCAGCGTGCCGAACAAGCTCGTGGTGTTGTCGAGCTTGGCGGCGTTGATCTGACCCGCCAGGGCCTTGTACGGCGAGTCGAGCAGCCGCTCCCTGATATTGCCGACGACCGTCCCGAAGAGCACCGCGAGCGAGACGGCCGCGCCGAGAGTGCCACCCATGGAACGGAAGAACGTGACCGCCGAGGTCGACAGCCCCATGTCCTGCGGCGGCAGGGAGTTCTGCACCGAGATCACGAGCATCTGCATCGTCAGGCCGAGACCGACACCGACCACGATCATGTAGCTCATGACCTGGGGGATCGGGGTGTCGACCTTCAGCGTCGAGAACAGCAGCATCCCGATGAACAGGATCGCCGTGCCGAAGATTGGGAAGATCTTGTAGCGGCCGGTGCGCTGCATGACGCGGCCCACCACCAGCGAGGACCCCATCAGGCCGACCATGAACGGCGTCATCATCAGGCCCGCCCGGGTGGGGCTCTCCTCGCGCACGATCTGCAGGTACAGCGGCATCAATACGAGGCCGCCGAACATCACCATGCCGACCAGCGTCGCGACGACGCTGACGACCGAGAACACCTTGTCGCGGAAGATCCGCAGCGGCAGGATCGCGTCCTCGCCGAGCCGGCTCTCACGCGGGATGAACAGGCCGAACGAGACCAGCGCGATCGCGATCATCGTCAGCGAGGTGGGTGAGCTCCATCCCCACTCCCGACCCTTCTCGGCGAGCAGCAGGAACGGGACGACCGTCGAGCTCAGCAGCGCGGCGCCGAGGTAGTCGACGCGGTGCTCGGTGCGGCGGCGCGGCAGCGTCAGGTTGCGGAAGACGACGTAGAACGCGGCCAGGCCGATGGGCACGTTGACGTAGAAGATCCACCGCCAGCCGGTGACGCCGAGGATGGTGGCCTGGCCGGCAAAGAAGCCGCCGAGGACCGGGCCGAGCACCGACGACGTCGCGAAGACGGAGGTGAAGTACGCCTGGTACTTCGCCCTCTCCCGAGGTGCGACCAGGTCGCCGATGATGGCGAACGCGAGAGACAGCAGGCCACCGGCGCCGAGACCCTGCAGAGCGCGGTAGGCAGCGAGCTCGTAGATCGAGTGCGCCTGCCCGCAGAGCAGCGAGCCGAGCAGGAAGACACCGATCGCGAACAGGTAGAACGGCTTGCGGCCGTAGAGGTCGGAGAGCTTCCCGTAGAGCGGGGTGCTCACGGTCGACGTCACGAGGTACGCCGTCGTCACCCACGCCTGCGCGGTCTGGCCGTTGAGCTTGTCGGCGATGGTGCGCATCGCGGTCGACACGATCGTCTGGTCCAGCGAGGCCAGGAACATCCCGAGCAGCAGGCCGGACATGATGGTGAGGATCTGGCGGTGGGTCAGCCCCGAGGTCTGGGGGGCTGTGCCGGTGGAGCTTTCGGTGGTCATGCGTTCTCCAAGATGGCGTCGAGCAGGTGCCCGTTCGCCGTCAGGTCGTGGTTGAGGCGACCCAGCAGGGCCGCCAACTCCTCGTGGTCGTTGTCGGACCAGCCGGGCGTGAGCACCTTGAGTGCCTGTGCCCGCTTCTGCTGGACCGACGCGGCCGCCTGCCGACCTTTGTCGGTGAGGACGAGCCGGATCGCTCGGCCGTCGTCTGGATCGGCCTCGCGGCGGACGTAGCCGGCCCGCTCGACGGCGGTGACCTGGCGGCTGACCGACGAGGGGTCGAGCCCGAGGGCACTGGCCAGTTCGGTCAGCCGGACAGGGCCGAGCGCGGCCAGGCGACCGATCACGTGCACGCCCGCCGGCTCGAGCCGCAGGCCCGACGCTGCGATGGCGTGGCCGTTCAGGCCCTTCAGCCCCCGCACCAGCGCGGCGATCTCGCCCCAGAGCAGTGCATGGCTGTCCATGACCTTCAGGAAACTACTTGCTGGTTACAAGCACAAGTTCTTCAGAGCGTGAGGGCGGTCACACCTGAGGAGTCGTGAGGACATACCCGACGCCACGCACCGTCTCGATCCGGGTGCTCGCCGCGGCGAGCTTCTTGCGGAGGTAGCCGACGTAGACCTCGACGATGTTGGGGTCGCCGTCATAGTGCGCGTCCCAGACGCTGTCGAGGATCTCGCGCTTGCTCTGCACCGCCTCGGGGTGCCGCATCAGGTGCAGCAGCAGGGCGAACTCGCGGGGCGTCAGAGCCACCTGCTGGTCAGCGACCGTCACCCGGTGCCGAGCGGGGTCGATGGCGAGGTCACCGACCTCCAGCACGACCGGCCGGGCGGGGGCACCACGCCGGACCAGCGACCGCAGCCGGGCGACCAGGACGACGAACGAGAAGGGCTTGGTGAGGTAGTCGTCGGCCCCGAGGTCCAGTGCGTCCGCCTCGTCGTACTCCCCGTCCTTCGCCGTGAGCATGAGGACGGGCGTCCAGACCTTGTTGCGCCGCATCTCCTGGCAGATCCGGTATCCGGACAGGCCGGGCAGCATGATGTCGAGCACCACGACGTCGAACTCGCCGGAGAGCGCCTTCGTCAGGCCCTCCCGGCCGTCATGGGCGACTTCGACGCGGAAGCTCTCTGCCGCGAGACCGCGCTGCACGGCGCCGGCAAGGTGCTCCTCGTCCTCGACGAGCAGGACTCTCATGACAACAGACTGCGCGCGTCGGACTGTGGTGTCACTGAGGAAGGTGTCACCGAGGAAGATGTCACGGAGGAAGGTGTCACTGAGGAAGCACCAACCGGACGACCGAGGCCTCGGCGAACCCCACGGTCCCACCGTGCGCCTCGACGAGCTGCCGGACGATGGCCAGGCCGAGCCCGGTGCCCCCCTGCTGCCGGCTGCGGCTGACGTCCAGGCGCACGAACCGCTCGAACACGCGCTCACGGTCCTCGGCGGGTACGCCGGGTCCGTCGTCGGCGATCTCGACGACGGCGCCCCCGGGACCGCTCGCCAGGCTGAGCTCGATCCGCCCTGTCGCGTGTCTGGCCGCGTTGTCCACGAGGTTGCGGAGCACCCGCGCCAGCCGGTCGTGGTCCCCGCGGACCCGGGTGGGCTGGATGCGGGTGAGGACGTCCAACGAGCTGGTGGCGCGGATCCGGTGCGCCTCGGCGGCGAGCAGGTCGTCGAGGTCGACGTCCTCGCGACGCATCTGGATCCCGCGCTCGTCGGCGTTCGCGAGCAGCAGCAGGTCGGCGACGAGCCGCTCGACCCGGTGCGTCTCCTCCAGCAGAACGTCGGCGGTCCCCTGCCAGTCAGCGGTCTCCGGATGCGCGACAGCAACCTCCACGCTTGTCCGCAGCACCGCCAGCGGGCTCCGCAGCTCGTGGCTGGCGTCGGAGACGAACTGGCGCTGCGCACGGACGGCGCTCTCGAGCCGGTCGAGCATGCGGTTCAGCGTGCCACCGAGCAGCCACACCTCATCGCGCGCAT
>JAWWOJ010000033.1:0-8232 GCA_033851885.1 Frankiales bacterium
ACAGGTGCCGCCTCGACGAGGGTGACGTCGTGCCCCGTCGCGGCGAGCCGCGCTGCTGCGGCTAGCCCCCCGACCCCGGCCCCGACCACGACCACTCTCACAGGACTCGACCCTTCCAGGTCCGCTCGCGTACGAGGCGTGACCGCACCCAGAGCCCGCACAGCACGACGACCGACAAGGGGTGCGCCACGCTGTCCGCCACGGGTGACGCCGAGCGCGCGGCCGTGACTGCGCGGCCGAGAATGCCTGCTGCACAAGCGATCCGGGCCGCAGGCCGCCGGCTGAACCACGGCACGACGTAGAGGACGAACAGCCCGGCGGGTACGACGGCAGGGACGGTGTGCAATGACTTCGTGTAGCCCTCGACGAGGGCCGGCCAGTCGGCGTACATCCGGGTCAAGGCGAGATCCGTCCCATCGACGACCCCGCCGCGTCCCCCGGCCCGCTTCACCGAGCGCAGCAGCGCCACGTCATCCACGACCTGGTCGCGGACGGCGGCGTGACCCCCCGCCGCGTCGTAAGCAGCCCTCCGCACCGCGAGCAGTTGGCCGTTGGCGGCGGACAGCGATGGCCGTGGCGACCGACGTGCGAGCGACGGAAGGAAGGTGAGGATCGACCACTGCAGCAGGGGTTGCACCAGGCGCGCCGGGCCGGAGGCGAGCTGGCGGGGGTACGGCGAGACGAGGTCGAGGCCGTCGAGGGCGGCGACTGTCGCCGCCACCGCACCCGGTGCCAGTACGACGTCGGCGTCCACGAACACCAGCACGTCCCCCGTGGCCGCGTCCGCGAGCTGCTGGCAGGCCCAGGGCTTGCCGAGCCAGCCCGCCGGCACCGGCTTGCCGGACAGCACCGGGAACCCGTGGGACCGCACGAGGTCGGCGGTGCCGTCGGAGGACTCGTCGTCGAGGACCAGGACCTCGCAGTCGAGGGGGAGCGTGTCGAGCAGACCCGAGATGCGGTGCGCCTCGTCGCGGGCGGGGACCAGCACGCTGACGGAACCGGCCGCCCCGCCGGAGGTGCGCTGCCAGCGGTTGACCGCTGCGTGCAGCGAGAGCAGCGACACCACCCAGGCGATGACTCTCATGCGAGCCTCCTCAGCAGGGGGACGCCGACGACACCCATCCCGGCGAAGCCCACGGCCGCCGTCCCTGGCCGCCCGAAGAAGGCCGCGTTCGCCAGCGTCGACCCGAGCCAGGTCCAGAGCAACAGCGCGACCGGGACGCCGGTCAGCGACTCGCGCCACGGCATCCGGGTGAGCACGGTCATGAGGACGAGGGCAACGAGTGCCCAGCCGAGGTAGTTCGACACCGGAACGCCGCCGCCGGCGAAGTGCCAGTGGCCCGCGTCGACCATCTGCGGGTCGAGGAACAGGTCCCACGACGCGAGGGCCCAGGCACCGGACAGCACGGGGCGACCGAGGATGCGCCCGACCACGAGCGCGGGGTAGGCGAACATCGTCCAGGCCAGCGGCACCACGACGGGCACGCCGAGCATCGAGGGCCCCAGCCCACCGCCGTACTCGTAGGACCCGAAGGGGATGCCGGAACGGACCCCGACCGCCTCGACGGCGAAGGACACGCCCGCGACCACGACCAGGAAGCGCAGCGCCCATCCGGGGCCCTGGGTCTGGGCTGCATGCGCCAGGGAGGCGGCCAGGAAGACCAGCACCACCGCGACCGTCAGGCGGTCACGACTGGCGCCCGAGACCAGCGGGTACCCGATCTCGAGCGCGACGGTGAGCGCTGCGAGGAGGGTCGGCACGAGCCGACCCTAGGCGTCAGCCCCTGCGCGCCTGCGCGAGCAGGTCGGCCTGCTCGTTGGGTCCGGCGAACCGGACGGCGCGCTCGAAGTCGCGCCGGTCGCGGGCCGCCGAGAAGCGGGCACGCAACAGGTCGACGAAACCGGGGACGGGCACGGTGACGGGGGGCAGGTCGGAGACGAGGAGGGGACCTGTCTCGAACGAAGCTGTGCTCATGGGTGAGCTCCTTTCCGAAGCTGCACCTCTACTTTCGGCACTGAGTGCATAAACGTCCACTCGGAGCGACGTGATCTCCGACACTCAGCCGGCGCGGGCACCTTTCAGCAGCAGCGCGACAGCGTCGCGGAGCGCCGCCCGGACCTGCGCGCCATGGCTCGTGAACCAGCCGGCGACCTCCTCCACGAGGTCGTCGTAGGCCTCGCCGAGCTCCTCGCCGGCGAGGGCGTGCCCGGCCACCGGGTCGTCGAAGAGCAGGTGCCAGAGCTCGGAGACCTCGGCCAGGTCCGGCTGCGCCGCGTCGTCGCCCGTCAGCCAGCCCCCGAGCCGCAGGTCGATCTCGTCCGGCAGGTCGTCGAGCAGCTGCAGCCCGCGCTGCTGGACGTGGTGCTCCAGGCCAGCCCGGCTGCCGAACAGCAGGAGGTCTCCGTGGTGGCGCAGCAGCAGGTCCGTCTCGCTCTCGTCGTCGACGATCCAGCCCGCATGCCACGTCCGGTCACCGTCGACCAGCAGCACCTCGAACAGGTCAGCCACGTCTGCGCCTCCGATCCTTGAGGACGACCTGGGCCACGCTGCGTCCACTGGCACCGAACACCCCGCCGCCGGGGTGTGTCGAGGCGCCACACACGTAGAGGCCGTCCGAGAGGCGATAGCCCGACATCTCGGGCAGGGGCCGCCAGGTGAACATCTGGTCCAGCCCCATCTCGACGTGCATGACCTGGCCGTTGAGCAGCCCCAGCTCGCGCTCGAGGTCGACGGGCGTCTGCACGTGCACCTGCTCGACCGACGACGCGAAGCCCGGGGCCACCTTGTCGACCGCCGCGATCAGCTTGTCGCCCTCCCGCTCGCGGATGTCGTCCCAGTCCTCGTGCGCGAGCCGGTACGGGTGCCACTGCCCCCACACCGTCACGGTGTGCTTGCCGGGCGGCGCGAGGGTGTCGTCGAACGCGCTGAACGTCATGGCGAGCGCCGGCGGGTCCTCAGGGACGAGGCCGGCGCCGTACTGGCCGAAGGCGAGCCGCAACTGTTCGCGCGAATGCGCCAGCAGCTGCATCGAGCGATAGGTCTCAGGCCGGGGGTACGACGGGAGGGCCGACGTCGCCAGCCGGACCACCATCCCGATGCCGTTGCCGACCCGCACGTTGCGGCGGGCCCGCTCGAGCAGCGGGTGCTGGGCCAGCTCGAGGAAGGTGAGCACATGGCAGGCGCCGATGACGACGTCGGCAGGCAGCTGTCGCTGCGTCGTCGTGACGCCGTTCCCCACGGCGATGGCCGGTTCCCCGAGCAGGACCCGACCGCCGTGGGACTCGAGGCGCTGCTGCAGCGCCTCCGACAGCGCGCCGCTGCCGCCGACCGGGTGCCCCGGCGCCTTGCGGTGCATGACGGTGTTCCATCCGACGAGGTCGGCGGTCGCCGGCTCGTGCGTCGGTGGTCCACTCTGCGAGCCCATCCAGGCCAGCGCCGTCTTGAGCCGCTCGTCGTCGAAGAGGCTGTCGAGCAGGGAGTCGGCGCTGGTGAGGAACTGCCTGGCGAGCTCGACGCCGGGCAGCCCGGTGCCTTTGCCGGCGCCCCAGATGGCCTTGCCGAGGCGCGCCGGCGTCGGCGGTCCCTGGAAGGCCTCGAACACCTTGGCGTTGCGCTGGCCCCAGTCGAGGGCGAAGGCGTGGTAGGCGTCCGCATCCCTTGTGCCGCAGGCATTCTCGATACTGGTGCAGGTCGTGTCGAGGTCGACGTGGAAGGTGATGTCGCCGTACGGCGTCCACCCCCAGGGATCGAGGTCCTGGTACGTCACGTCCAGCGCGAGGTCCTCGACGATGCCGGTGTGGCGGACCATCACATGTGCGCTCGACCCTCGGTCCACGCGATAGCCGGGCCAGCGCTCGACGGTGCTGACGGCACCGCCGACCACGGTGTCGCGCTCGACGACGGTCACGTCGACACCTGCCCGCGCGAGGTAGCAAGCCGCGACCAGTCCGTTGTGACCGGCGCCGACCACGACGGCCTTCACAGCTCCAGTCCGAGCACCGCGAACGACCGCGGGTCCCCCGGGAACCGAAGGTCGCGCACGAGGTCGACCCAGCCGCCGTCGCGGTAGAAGGTGCGCGCGCGGGTCTCCACGTCCGGCGTCGTGAGCACGGCGGTCAGGCAACGGGTCTGCGCGAGCAGCTGGACCAGCAGGTCACGGCCGATGCCCTGCTGCTGGAAGCGCGGGCGGACGTGCAGCTCGCAGACCTCGAACGCGTCGCGCAACCACTCCTGGGACAGTCGCCGCCCCATCGCCGCCCGCACATGGTCGTGCCACCACTGCCCGGGCGCGCCCTGGTAGCCGTAGGCGATGCCGATCAGCCGGGTCCGGTCCAGGGCCGCGACGGCCTTGAGCCCCTCGCGGTCGAGGTGGGCGGCCAGCACCGAGCGGCGCGAGCGGGCCGCGCCCCTCGACACCTGCATGGCCTCGGCGTAGACCTCGAGGACGTCGTCGGCCCGGGCCGCCAGCTGGTCGCGGCTCCAGTCCAGGAGCACCGGGGTCACGCCAGCGGGTCCCGACCGTCGAGGGTCCCCGAAGACGCCTCCACCGCGAAGCGCGCAAACAGCTCCTCGGCGTACCACCGCTCGTCCGGCGTGCGTGCGATGACCTCCTTGTGCGCACCCAGGTGTGCGAAGGCCCGCAGCTGCTCGGGGGAGTCCCAGACGCTGAACGTCCCCTGCAGCCCGACCGGCGCCTCGCCGATCGCGAGGGACACCCGAACGCCGTCCGCCTCGTTGAGCGACCGGGTGACGGCGGGCACGGCGGACCAGAACCGCACCGCCGTGGCCGGCCGCAGCCGGGCCCGGGTGAGCACCGCCGTCGTGCCGCTGTGCTGGCCGTCGGGCCGGCCGAAGGGCTCCTGGCCGGCCCAGCGGCCACGGCTGGCGAGCGGGCGGAGGTCGACGCGCCACTGCTCCAGGGCGTGTTCCGGAGCGGCGTCGACCGGCTGCCGCGACCAGGTGGTCAGCCTGGCCCAGCGGGTCAGGTCGGCCTGGTGCGGCAGGAACCCGCGGCCGGTGCCGAGGCCCTTGCTGAACACCATCCCGTCGGTGCGGCGGCGGCAGGCCCGCAACGCCTGCGGCACGCGCCCGAGAGGGACACGCCACACGTGCAGCGTGACGACCTGGGCGGACATGGGAATCAGCCTTTCACCTCCCTGGTTGGATGAAGGTGTGGACCTGAAGACCGTGGCGCTCGAGGCTGCTCGTGACCTCGAGGGCAAGACCCCGCAGGAGATCCTGCGCTGGGCGGCGGACACGTTCGGGGACCGCTTCTGCCTCTCGTCCTCGATGGGTGACGGGGTGATGCCTTCGCTCGCCGCCAGCGTGCGGCCCGGCATCGATGTGATCTTCCTCGACACCGGCTACCACTTCCCGGAGACGATCGGCACCCGCGATGCCGTCGATTTCGTCTACGACGTCAACGTACGCACCATGCTGCCCCTGCTCACGGTCGCCGAGCAGGACGCCACGGAGGGCAAGGACCTCTGGAGCACCAACCCGGATCGCTGCTGCGCTCTGCGCAAGGTCGAGCCGCTCGGTCGGGCGCTCGAAGGCTACGACGCCTACGCCTCGGGAGTGCGGCGCGACGAGTCGCCGTCGCGCGCGGAGACGCCCGTCGTGCAGTGGGACGAGAAGCGCCAGCTGGTCAAGGTCAACCCGATCGCGGCCTGGACCCAGGCCGACGTCGACGCCTACATCGAGGAGAACGACATCCTCGTGAACCCCCTCGCCGAGGACGGCTACCCCTCGATCGGCTGCCGGCCGTGCACGTTCCGGGTCGCACCGGGGGAGGACCCGCGCTCCGGTCGCTGGAAGGGCGCACAGAAGTCCGAGTGCGGCCTGCACGTCTGACCCCGGGTGGGGTCCCTCCACTTCTTCACACGAACTGTGTCCGCCCACCTCGCTGATGAGCGTGCGCGAGCCCTCCTGACCTCACCTCCGCGTCAAGAAGTGGAGGGACCGACTCTCAATCACGGCCGGTGAGGCCCTGGTAGCGGACCTCGAAGACGCGCAGGCAGTCCTCGCAGCGCCACCTGGCGTGCTCGGTGAGCTCGCCCCACGGCACGAGGTGCTCCTCACCGCAGTACGGGCAGTACTGGGGAGCAGCGCGCTCGTTCACTTCAGCAGGGCCTCGTCGGCCTCGCGGACCCACGACGCGAACGTGTCGCCGTCGGTGCGTTCGTCGAGGTAGGTGCGCAGCAGCCGCTCGATGTAGTCGGCCGCCCCGTCAGCCGTGACCTTGAGGCCGCGGGCCTTGCGCCCGAAGCCGGCGTTCTCGCCCATGTGACCGCCGAGGTGGATCTGGAAGCCCTCGACGCCCTCGACGATCGAGCCCTTGAGACCGATGTCGGCCGTCTGGAACCTCGCGCAGGAGTTGGGGCAGCCGTTCACGTTGACCGTGAGCGGCTCGGGGAAGTCGGGCAGCCGCTTCTCGAGCTCGGTGTAGAGGTCGACGGCGCGCACCTTCGTCTCGACGATCGCGAGCTTGCAGAACTCCAGGCCCGTGCAGGCCATCGTCCCGCGGCGGAACACCGACGGCGTGACCTTGAGGTCTTCGGCCTCGAGCTCGCCGACCAGCTCGGCGACGTGCGACGCGGGGACGTCGAGGATGACCAGGCCCTGCTGGGCGGTCGTCGAGACACGCGCACCGCCGAGCCGGCTGGCGAGCTCGGCGACGCGGGACAGCTGACGGCCGGAGGTGCGCCCGGCACGGGCCACCATGCCGACGTACTTCAGCCCGTTGCCCTGGTCGTGGACCCCGAGATGGTCGCGGTCCGGGCGCGGGGGAGCGGCCGGCGGGGGACCGTCGGGGAGCGGCGCGCTGAGGTACTCGTCCTCCATGACCTGTCGGAACTTCTCCGGACCCCAGTCGGCCATGAGGAACTTCAGGCGGGCGTGGTTGCGCGAGCGGCGGTAGCCGTAGTCGCGGAAGACGCTGATCACGCCCTCCCACGCCTCGGTGACCCGCGCGGGCTCCACGAAGGCTCCGAGGCGGACACCGAGCTTCGGGTTGGTCGACAGACCGCCGCCGACCCAGAGGTCGTAGCCGGCGCCGAGCTCCGGGTGCACGACGCCGACGAGGGCGATGTCATTGATCTCGTGATTGGTGCAGTGCGTGGCGCAGCCGCTGATCGAGGTCTTGAACTTGCGCGGCAGGTTCGAGTACGCCGGGTCGCCGAGGTACTTCTGGGCCACCTCATGGATGACGGCATTGCCGTCGATCACCTCGTCGGCCGCGACGCCGGCGAGCGGGCAGCCGAGGATGACGCGGGGGGAGTCGCCGCACGCCTCGGTCGTGTAGAGGCCGGCGGCGTCGAGGCGCTCCCAGATCTCCGGGACGTCCTCGATGCGGATCCAGTGCAACTGGATGTTCTGCCGGTCGGTGATGTCGGCGACGTCACGGCCGAACTCCGTGGCGATGCCGCCGATCACCTGGAGCTGCTCGGAGCTGAGCTGCCCGCCGTCGATGCGGATGCGCAGCATGAAGTACGGCGCCTCGAGCTCCTCCGGCTCGAGGATCGCGGTCTTGCCGCCGGGGATGCCGTCGGCGCGCTGCGTGTACAGCCCATACCAGCGCAACCGGCCGCGGAGGTCCCCGCCGTCGATGCTGTCGAAGCCCTGCTTGCTGTAGATGTCCAGCACGCGCTGCTTGACCGTCAGCGGGTTGCTGTCCTTCTTGACCTGCTCATTGGGGTTGAGGGGCTCGCGGTAACCGAGTGCCCACTGACCCTGTCCGCGTACGGCGGGCACGGGGTTCTCCTAGCTGAGGGAACGGACTGTTCAGTCTGCCACGGACGTGTGGGAGGATCGTGACGTGATCGCAACGGTGCTCGTGTCGCGCAGGCACGTCGACCTGCTGCGCACGTCCAGCGCGACCTGTTCCCTCTGAGAGCTCATAGCGGCTATCGTTTCTAGAACCCGTTCTAGTTCTCGGAGGATTTCCCTTGACTGCGACCGTGTGGCTGACCGGCCTGCCGAGTGCCGGCAAGACCACATTGGCGACCGCGCTCGCCAAAGAGCTGGACCGGGAACGGGTCGAGCTGCTCGACGGTGACGAGGTCCGCGAGTTCCTCACGAAGGGTCTCGGGTTCACCCGCGAGGACCGCGACACCAACGTGCTGCGCATCGGATGGGTGGCCGCCACGCTCGCCAAGCACGGCGTCCTCGTCCTTGCCAGCGTGATCAGCCCGTACGCCGAGACCCGGGACGCCGTCCGCAAGCTGCACGAG
>JAWWOJ010000057.1:0-5267 GCA_033851885.1 Frankiales bacterium
TCGTAGGCGTCGGTATAGGTGCGCAGGACGATCCGATCGGCCGTCGCGTTGATGTCGCCCGCCGTCAGGGAGAGCTGCCCGAGCGCACCGAGCGGGCCTCCCGCCGTACCCGTGACGTGCGTCTGCAGCTGCGCGACCTTGGTGAAGGTGTTGAGCGTGGTGGCCGACGGGTGCAGGGGTGCGGCGTAGACCGTTGCCGAGCCGTCGTAGCTCTTGGACACCACGAACAGCTGCCCCGTCCGGGGGTGCACGAGCAGCGTCTCGGCGTCGTGCGGCCCGTCCTCGTAGCGGAACAGATAGACCGTCGCGCGCAGCCCGTGCTCGCCGCGCGTGACCGTGGGCTCAGGCACCCTGATGACCTGGACCTGGCTGCGGGTCGCGGCGTTGTCACCGATGTCGCCGAACCACAGCGATCCCCCGCCGCGGGCCATGTCCTCCCAGTCGGTCGCGGTCTCGTTCGTCACGTTGTTCATGACGTTGTAGGTCGCCAGCGTCCGGCAGTGCCGGTCGAGCGCGAAGAACCGCGCGGTGTCGCCGCTGTCGTTGTGGGTCCAGAGGATGTCGTGGGAGACGGCGAGGCCGCTGGACTCGGCGATGCGGTGGTCCTGCAGGGTGCAGAGCGTCGGCCCTGCGGCGCCGGCGGTGGGGGCTGGCGCAGCGGCGAGGAGGGCGGCCAGCAGCAGGTGGAGCTTGGCTGCCACCGTTTCGAGGAACACCCCGCCGATCCTCGCATCCCGCTTGTCGGACCCACCGGCGAAGGTGATCGCTGTGGACAGACACGTGGACAGAGGTGACCGAGGTGTGGACATGGAGGGGATCGAGGCAGCGGTCCGCAGGCACCCCGCGGGCCGTCTCCGGGGTGTGACCGGCGCCACAAGATCGCGACACGCCGAGCGAATCGGACACCTCGCGCTCGTCCCACGCTCAGGGCCCGAAGAGGGGCACTTTCTTGACCGGAAGTGCTTGCACGAGGGTGGTGTGCCCCCTACGGTCACGGACACAACATCTAGTACTTACACCGATGTAGTTCTCCACATGGTGGGGAAAACCGCATCAACAGCCTGTGGAGGACCGAGCCCGATGCGCTGCCCGTTCTGCCGCTTCGCGGACACCCGTGTGGTGGACAGCAGGGACGCCAACGAGGGTGACGCGATCCGCCGCCGCCGCTCCTGCCCGGAGTGCGGGAAGCGCTTCACCACCGAGGAGAAGTCGAGCCTGTCGGTGGTGAAGCGGTGCGGCGTCACGGAGCCCTTCAGCCGGGCCAAGGTCGTCGCCGGTGTCCGCAAGGCCTGCCAGGGGCGTCCGGTCGACGAGGACCAGCTGGCGCTGCTCGCCCAGCAGGTCGAGGAGGCCATCCGCGACAAGGCGGAGGTGCCGTCCCACGAGGTCGGCCTGGCCATCCTCGGCCCGCTCAAGGACCTGGACGAGGTGGCCTACCTCCGCTTCGCCAGCGTCTACCGCAGCTTCGAGTCGCTGACCGACTTCGAGGCCGAGATCACCGCACTGCGCGCCACCCGAGACGAGGCCCGCGACCCGGTCCCGCCCCAGCACCTGCTCGTCCCGGCCAGCTGACCCGCCCAACCAGAAAGCATTGCGCCCTCGCGCGCGTTGACCACTAGTAGAAGACGGAAGAAGGAACAGCATGACGGAGACCATCGGTTCGCAGCGCACGCGCAAGGTGAACAAGCTGCGGCTCGAGCGCGTCTACACGACCGCGGGCACCCATCCCTACGACGCGGTGACGTGGGAGCGGCGCGACGTCGTCATGACCAACTGGCGCGACGGCTCGATCAATTTCGAGCAGCGCGGCGTGGAGTTCCCCGACTTCTGGTCCGTGAACGCGGCGAACATCGTCACCACCAAGTACTTCCGCGGCGCCGTCGGCCACGACAACCGCGAGTACAGCCTCAAGCAGCTCATCAGCCGGGTCGTCGGCAAGTACGTCGCGGCCGGCGTCCAGTACGACTACTTCGCGACCGGTGAGGACGCGGAGATCTTCGAGCACGAACTGACCTACATGCTGCTGCACCAGGTCTTCAGCTTCAACAGCCCCGTCTGGTTCAACGTCGGCACGACCGCACCGCAGCAGGTCAGCGCCTGCTTCATCCTGGCCGTCGACGACACCATGGACTCGATCCTCAACTGGTACCGCGAAGAGGGGATGATCTTCAAGGGCGGCTCCGGGGCCGGCCTCAACCTCTCCCGGATCCGGTCGTCGAAGGAGCTGCTCTCCTCGGGCGGTACGGCGAGCGGGCCGGTCTCCTTCATGCGCGGTGCGGATGCCTCCGCCGGCACCATCAAGTCCGGTGGCGCGACCCGTCGCGCGGCCAAGATGGTCGTGCTCGACGTCGACCACCCGGACATCGAGGAGTTCATCGACACCAAGGCGCGCGAGGAGGACAAGATCCGCGCGCTGCGCGACGCCGGCTTCGACATGGACCTCGGCGGCAAGGACATCGTCAGCGTCCAGTACCAGAACGCCAACAACTCGGTCCGGGTCAGCGACGCCTTCATGCGGGCCGTCGAGAACGGCACCGACTTCGGCCTCACCGCCCGCGCCGACGGTCGGGTCATCGAGACCGTCGACGCCCGCACCCTGTGGGGCAAGCTGGCCAAGGCCGCGTGGGAGTGCGCCGACCCCGGCATCCAGTACGACGACACCATCAACGACTGGCACACCAACCCCGAGTCGGGCCGCATCACCGCGTCCAACCCATGCAGCGAGTACATGTCGCTGGACAACTCCTCCTGCAACCTCGCGTCGCTGAACCTTATGAAGTTCCTGCGCGACGACGGCACCTTCGACGCGAAGGGGTTCGGCAAGGCGGTCGAGTTCATCATCACGGCGATGGACATCTCCATCTGCTTCGCCGACTTCCCGACCCAGCCGATCGGTGACACGACCCGCAACTTCCGCCAGCTCGGCATCGGCTACGCCAACCTCGGCGCGCTGCTGATGGCGACCGGGCACGCGTACGACTCCGACGGCGGCCGCGCTCTCGCCGGCGCGATCACGTCGCTCATGACGGGTACGGCCTACAAGCGCTCCGCTGAGCTGGCCGGCGTCGTCGGCCCGTACAACGGCTACGCGCAGAACGCCGACGCCCACAAGCGCGTCATGCGCAAGCACGCCGCCGCCAACGACTCCGTTCGCGTCGTCGGTGCCGATGACGCACGGATCCTGCACGAGGCCACGAAGGCCTGGCAGGAGTGCCTCGTGATCGGCGAGAAGAACGGCTATCGCAACGCGCAGGCTTCCGTGATCGCGCCCACCGGGACCATCGGCCTCATGATGGACTGCGACACCACCGGCCTTGAGCCCGACTTGGCGCTGGTGAAGTTCAAGAAGCTCGTCGGCGGCGGCTCGATGCAGATCGTCAACCAGACCGTGCCGCGCGCGCTGCGTTCCCTTGGTTACCAGGAGGAGCAGGTCGAGGCGATCGTCGAGCACATCGCCGAGCACGGCAACGTCGTCGATGCACCTGGTCTGAAGCTCGAGCACTACGAGGTGTTCGACTGCGCGATGGGGGAGCGGTCCATCTCCGCGATGGGCCACGTGAAGCTGATGGCGGCAATCCAGCCGTTCGTGAGCGGGTCGCTGTCCAAGACCGTCAACCTGCCGGCCGAGGCGACCGTCGAGGACGTCGCCGAGGTCTACATGCAGGGCTGGAAGATGGGCCTGAAGGCGCTCGCCGTCTACCGCAACAACTCCAAGGTCGGCCAGCCGCTGCAGTCGAAGAAGGACTCGGAGAAGGGCGCTGGAGATGATGTCCTCGTGGCTTCCCGTCCCGTCCGCAAGCGCCTGCCCAAGAACCGCCTGGGCCGCACGATCTCGTTCTCGATCGCCGGCGCCGAGGGCTACATGACGGCCAACGCCTATGAGGACGGCACCCTCGGCGAGGTCTTCATCAAGATGTCGAAGCAGGGCTCGACGCTGGCCGGCGTGATGGACGCGTTCTCGATCAGCATCTCCATCGGCCTGCAGTACGGCGTGCCGCTGGAGGCCTTCGTCTCGAAGTACACCAACATGCGCTTCGAGCCGGCCGGCATGACCGACGACGCCGACATCCGGATCGCGGCGTCGGTGATGGACTACCTGTTCCGTCGGCTGGCGCTGGACTTCCTGCCCTACGACTCACGCGAGGCCCTCGGCATCTTTACCGCCGAGGAGCGCGCCGCCACGGTGGCGGCGGGCTACGGCTCTGCCGTTGTTGATGAGGTGGACGTCGAGGCGCTCTCCCAGGGCGTGCCTGTCGAGCCTGCCCACAGGGAACTGCCGATCGTTGGCTCCTCGACGGAGCTGCTCGAGGCTCTGCAGGGCACGCAGTCGGACGCACCGCTCTGCATGACGTGTGGCACCAAGATGCGTCCCGCTGGTTCCTGCTACGTCTGCGAAGGTTGCGGAAGCACCAGCGGCTGCAGCTAGTCCCAGATAGTTGCTGAGGGCGTTCCCGAGAGGGGACGCCCTCAGTGCTCTCTTGTCGGATCGCGACTAGGCAAACCAAGTGACGAACGCCTGATCAGGCTGGCGGGAATCGGCTTGCGAGGAATCTCGCGGTTGCCTCGCGGTCGTCAGAGGTCAACGCGCCCTCGCGCTTGAGGAGCTTTGCGAGACCGCGTCTGCCGACCAGGGGGACGCCATCGATGGACTCGGAGGCCCACGGGAGCTCCGTGTCCACGAAGCAGAGCGCACCGCGGACCTCAAGTGGTGCGGCGACGTCCAGCAAGGCCATGCGCACGCGCTCTACCTGCTTGCATAGACCTGTCAGCAGCTTGGTCTGGTCTCGCCCGCTGATGACGAGCTTCTCCACTCGCGGGCTGAAGAGCCCACCTGACCGGCGGACCTCGAGCCGGCCCTTGTGGCTCTTCGCATCGACGACCCACACGCCCGATGCCGTGACTGCGATGTGGTCGATGTTGGCTTTCGTTCCCGGGATCCGCCTGTCATGAAGAGCCACGAGATGCTCCCCGGCCAGCTCGTCGATCTTCTCGGCGACGAGGCGCTCCCCGCGGGCGCCCTGCGCCCAGACCCTCGTGCTCGAGGGATCGTCAGAGAGCGCCAGCAGCAACCCACCGAGCCGCGGGTGCCGCGCGCGGACATCCGCCTCGCGTCGCGCCGACCGTCGCGCGAACTCTCGCTGCGCCGAGGCGCCGGCGGCTGAATCAGCCGGTTGTTCGATGGACGGAGCCGCCGGTTGGTCCGGAACCGTGGCTCCTTCGAGGCAGGGTGCGCAGACCGTCTCACGCGCGGCCGCGTCCCAGTAGGC
>JAWWOJ010000067.1:0-24865 GCA_033851885.1 Frankiales bacterium
CGATCGCGGCGTCGGTCGTGCGGCCGGTGATGACGATGTCGGCGCCTCTGCCGAGGGCGTCAACGATTCCCCAGCCACCGAGATAGGCGTTGGCGGTGAGGACGGTGCGGTCGCCGAGGGGCTCACCCGTGTCCAGGTTGGTCAGGGCGCCGAGGTCGCCGAGCCGCGGGAGCACGTCATCGCCTGTCACATAGGCGATCCGGGGACTGAGGCCGAGACCGGCAGCCACGGTCTCGACAGCCCGCGCACAACCCTGGGGGTTGAGGCCACCGGCGTTCGCCACCACCTTGATCCCGCGTTGGAGGCAGGTCCCCATGACCTGCTCCATCTGGCGTACGAACGTCTTGGCGTAGCCGCCGTCCGGGTTCTTGAGGCGGTCCTTGAACAGGATGAGCATGGTCAGCTCGGCCAGCCAGTCGCCGGTGAGGACGTCGATGGGGCCGTCCTCGACCATCTCCCGCGCCGCTGCCAGCCGGTCGCCGTAGAAGCCGCTGCAGTTGGCGATCCGGACGGGGTCAGTCATGCAGCACGACCAGAAGGTCGCCGGCAGCCACCTGGTCGCCCACCGCGGCCCGCACCTCGGCCACGGTGCCGTCGCTCGGTGCGGTGATGCGGTGCTCCATCTTCATCGCCTCCACGACGACGAGCAGCTGCCCCGCGGTGACCGGATCGCCGACAGCGACCGCGACGGCAAGGACGCCGCCGGGCAGGGGGGCCACGAGACCACCTTCGACTACCTCCCGCTCCTTGACGGGGAACCGCGGCACCAGGTGGAGCTCGACCTCGCCGACCCACCACCGGTCCCCGTCGTTGCGGATGGCGACGCGATGCCGCACCCCGTCGACCTGCGCCTCGATCTCGCCGCCGCTGACGGCGAGAACGCTTGCCTCCCAGGCCTTCTCACCCACCGCGACGTCGAAGACGCCGTCCCGACGTGCCCGGTAGGCCACCTCGACGGTGATCTCACCGGAGCGGTAGCTGAACGTCTCCGGCGGCAGCACGCCATTGCGCCAGCCGGGCGGGAAGCCGCCGAAGGAGCTCGCTGACCGACGCCAGGCCTGCGCCGCCAGCGCGGCGAGCACAGCGCAGTGCTCCAGCTGTCTGACGTACACCTCCTTGATGCGCGCCGGCGCGACGCGGTCGATGAAGTCCGTGGTGGTGTCCCCGGCGAGGAAGGCCTCGTGCCGCAGCGTCGCCACCAAGAAGTCCCGGTTGGTGGTCGTGCCCTGCAGGGCGGTGCGCTCAAGAGCGAGTGCCAGGGCCAGCGCCGCCTCGCGGCGGGTCGGGGCGTGCGTGACGACCTTGGCCAGCATCGGGTCGAACTCCACGCCGATGACGCTGCCCGACTCGATCCCGCTGTCGAACCGGGCGCCCGGCGCGGGCACCCAGGTCAGCACCGTGCCGGTGACGGGAAGGAAATCGTTCGCGGGGTCCTCGGCATAGAGCCGTGCCTCGACGGCGTGGCCGGTGAGGGTCACGTCCGCCTGGGTGAAGGTCAGCGCCTCGCCCTGGGCGATGAGGACCTGCTCCCGCACCAGGTCGAGGCCGGTGACCAGCTCGGTGACCGGGTGCTCGACCTGGAGCCGGGTGTTGACCTCCAGGAAGTAGAACTCGCGGCCGTCGAGCAGGAACTCCACGGTGCCGGCATTCGTGTAGCCGATCGCCCTCGCGGCCGCGAGTGCCGCGTCGCCGAGGCGCTCGCGGAGCCGCTCGTCGACGGCAGGCGACGGCGCCTCCTCGATGACCTTCTGGTGGCGACGCTGGATCGAGCACTCCCGCTCGCCGAGGTGCACGAGGTTGCCGTGGGCGTCGCCGAGGATCTGCACTTCGACGTGCCGTGCGCCGGTGAGGTAGCGCTCGAGGAACACCGTGTCGTCGCCGAAGGCGGCGAGCGCTTCTCGTCGGGCGGCGGCGAGGGCCTCGTCGAGGTCCTCGGGACGCGTGACGACCCGCATCCCCTTGCCACCACCGCCCATGGCCGCCTTGACCAGGACCGGGAAGTGGCCCTCGGGTGCGTCCAGGGTGGGTACGCCGGCGGCCGCCATCAGCTTCTTGGCCTCGAGCTTGTCGCCCATCGCCGCGATTGCCTCCGGCGACGGGCCGACCCAGATCAGGCCCGCGTCGATCACGGCCTGCGCGAAGCGGGCGTTCTCCGACAGGAACCCGTAGCCGGGGTGGACGGCGTCGGCACCGGCGCGCTTCGCCGCGGCCAGCACCTTGTCAGCGTCGAGGTAGGTCTCCGCGGCGGTGTGGCCGTTGAGTGCGACAGCGACCGAGGCCTCGCGGGCGAACGGCGCCATCACGTCGCCGTCGGCATAGACGGCGATGGTGTCGATGCCCATGGCGTGCGCGGTGCGCATGATGCGCCGCGCGATCTCGCCGCGGTTGGCGACCAGCAGGCGACGGATCACCGGAACGCCCCGAACGACTCGGCGCCCCGCACCTCGGCGGAGTGGCAGGCGCTCAAACACAGCCCGACCACGGTGCGGGTGTCGCGCGGGTCGATCACGCCGTCGTCGACGCCCCGCCCACTGGCGTACATCGCAAGCGACTGCCGCTCCTGCACCTCCGCGACGGTGTCCGTGATCACCTTCTCCAGCGCCTCGTCGACCTGTTCGCCGCGCCTGGCCGCCTGGGCGCGACGGACGATCGACATGACACCGGCGATCTGCTGCGGGCCCATGACGGCGACCTTCGCCGTCGGCCAGAGGAAGACGAACCGGGTGCCGAAGCCGCGGCCGCCCATCCCGTAGTTGCCGGCGCCGTAGGACGAGCCGAGGATGATCGTCACGTGCGGCACCGCGCTGTTGGACAGCGCGTTGATCATCTGACTGCCCCACTTGACCATGCCGGCCTGCTCGTAGTCCCGGCCGACCATGTAGCCCGTGATGTTCTGCAGGAACACCAGCGGAGTCGAGGTCTTGTTGCAGAGCTGGATGAACTGCGAGGCCTTCTGCGACGACTCCGGGAAGAGCGGGCCGTTGTTGCCGAGGATGCCGACCGGGTAGCCGTGGACCTCGGCCCAGCCGCAGATCAACGTGGTGCCGTAGCGCGCCTTGAACTCCTCGAACCGGCTGCCGTCGGTGACCCGGCCGATCACCTCGCGGACGTCGAGGGGCTGCCGCAGGTCCTGCGAGATCAGACCGAGCAGGTCTTCGGCCTCCAGCACCGGGGGGTCAGCGGGACCGGTCGGCCCGGGTCCGCTCTTGCGCCAATGCAGGTGCCCGACGATGTCGCGGGCCTGCCGGATGGCGTCGAGCTCGTCCTCGGCGAGGTAGTCGGCGAGGCCGCTGACAGCCGCATGCATCTCGGCGCCACCGAGCTCCTCGTCGGTGGACTCCTCACCCGTCGCGACCTTCACCAGCGGCGGGCCTCCGAGGAAGACCTTGGCCTGGTCCTTCACGAGGATCGTGTAGTCGGACAGGCCAGGCATGTACGCCCCGCCGGCCGTCGAGCTGCCGAAGACGATCGCGATGGTCGGGATGCCGAGACCCGAGAGCACCGTGGTCTCGTAGAAGAAGCCACCGGACCCGGCGAAGTGGAACGTCGAGCTCTTCAGGATCTCCTCGATGTCACTGCCGCGGGGGCGCAGGTCGCCGCCGGCCGACTCGATGAGCTGCACGTAGGGCATCCGGTTCTGCTTGGCGATCTGCAGCGCCCTGTCGATCTTCGGGATGCTCGTCTGCGTCAGCGCGCCACCGAGCACCGTCGGGTCGTGGCCGAAGATGACGCACTCCGTCCCGTTGATGCTGCCGATCCCGACGAGGGCGCCGCCGCCGACCGGGTAGTCGGTGTAGAAGCCCGCCAGCGCGCCGATCTCGAGGAACGGCGTGTCCGGATCGATGAGCACCGCGACCCGCTCCCGCACGGTCAGCTTGCCCGCGGCCTTGTGCCGCCCGACGGCCTTGTCGGTGCCGCCCTGACCGGCCAGCTGCAGCTGCTCGTCGAGCTTCTCGAGCTGGCCCAGCATGTCCTCGCGGTTCTTGATGTAGGCCTCCGACGCACGGTCGACGGCCGTGCCCAGCACGGTCATGCCGCCCCCAGTGGCGCGCGACCGGTGCCGGCGGGACCCGCGTAGGCCTGCGCGATGCGCGCCCACTGCGCGGCGGTGTCGCCCTCGATGGTCAGCGTGACGTCGTCGAGGTGCCGGCGCTGCGTGACGAGCAGCGCGAAGTCGAGAGCCGGCCCGGCGATGCGGTCGGTCGCGTGCTCGGGACCCCACTGCCCCGCACCGGGTCCGGTGAGCTCGACCCGTACGGGTGTGTCCGGGTTCTCGACCCCGTGCACCAGGTAGGCGAACGACCGGGCCTGCACGCCGATGTGGCAGATGTGCCGCAGCCGGTCGCTCGTGACCGGCTCGAGTCCGAGCGCGTCTGACACGTCCTGTCCGTGCGCCCAGGTCTCCATCAGCCGGGCGCTGGCGAAGCTCGCGAGGCTCATCGGCGGCCCGTACCAGGGCACGCGGGCCGCGGGGTCGGCCTTGTCGAGGGCGGTCAGCAGCGCGGACCGGCCCCGGCGCCAGTCCTCGAGCAGGTGGCCACCGGAGTTGTCGCGTCCGAACAGCACGTCCGCCCCCGGCTGCACGCCGCCGCTCAGCATCGCGTCGACGTGCTTGGTGAACGCGGGCCCGTCGACGAGCGCCAGGATCGCCGTACCGTCGAAGTAGTGGAGGTGGCTGACGCAGTCCGCGACGTCCCAGCCCTCGGCCGGCGTCGGGGTGCGCCACCGCGTCTCGGACAGGTCGGCGACGCGCGCGTCGAGTGCGGCGTGCTCCGCCGCCAGGTCGTGCAACAGCGAACTGAGATCGGGCTTCATCCGGCGGTGATCCTCCACGTGTCGGCTGCGTCACATCCTGCCCCGCCGCTACTCGGCGGTAGCAACGGGCTGGGACAGGGCTCGACGACGGGCCTGCGTGGCGGTCACGTGCGTGCCCAGGTCCGGCGCGGTGACGATCGGCACATGAGGTGAGGACTAGGTTGGACGTGGCTCGGATGCACGAAAAGCTGAGGAACTCGGTGAAGCCATCGATCAACCTCCCGCTGGATCGCTGGTGGGGGCGCGCCATCCAGCGTCCGTTGGTGCGGCTCGCCCCCAAAGGCGACCTGAGCGGGGTCACGATCTCACGGGCCTCTGGGCGATCGTCCAAGGTGCGGCTGTACCGCCCTCGAGCACAGACGTCCTCAGCTGCCTTGTTCTGGATCCACGGTGGCGGCATGCTCTTCGGGCGGGCTTCGCAAGACGATCGCCTCTGCGCCTCCACCGCCACGCGGCTCGGCATCGTCGTCGTCTCCGCCGAGTACCGGCTCGCCCCCGAACATCCGCATCCCGCACAACTTGACGATTGCCGGAGCGGCTGGCTGTGGCTTCAGGACAACGCTGCATCCCTCGGGGTTGATGCGGCGCGGGTCGCGGTCGGCGGTCAGAGCGCCGGAGGTGGCCTCGCAGCCGCGCTCGTACAGCAGATCTGCGATGTCGCTGAACCGGCGCCGATTGCCCAGTGGCTCTTCTGCCCGATGCTGGACGACAGGACGGCAGCGCGAACGGAACTCGACGCGGTCGGACATCGCATCTGGAACAACGCGACCAACCGCTACGCCTGGCGCGCCTTCCTCGGCATCGAGCCGGGCTCACAGACCACGCCCCCCTACTCCGTACCGGCGCGTCGCGCAGTCCACCAGGGCAGCCCCCCGACCTGGATCGGAGTCGGGGACATCGACCTGTTTCACGACGAGGACATGGCCTATGCGTCCGCGCTACGTGCAGCAGGAATCCCAGTGACCACCGACGTCGTGCCCGGGGCGCCACATGGCTTTGAGTCCTGGGATCCCAAGGCCGAGGTCAGTCGTGACTACATCGACCGGGCGCAAGCCTGGCTCGGCCGCGCACTGGGTGGATGAGCACCCACAACCCGGGTACGAGCCCGCCGCGGACCGGCGGCTATGTGATGCAGTATACATTCTGCAACCAGGTCGAGGTGCCCGCCATCCGTGGCCGGACAGGAGCGGCGAGGTGATCCATGACCGACGCGGAACCGCGGCCGTCCGACCGCTCTCCGATCGTCTACGACCCGTATGACGCTGCGATCGTCCACAACCCGTTCCCCGTCTACGCCCGACTGCGCGACGAGGCGCCGGTCTACCGGAACGAGCAGCTGGGGTTCTACGCGCTGTCGCGCTACGCCGACGTCGTCGAAGCGCATCTGGACTACGAGACCTTCTCGTCAGCCAAGGGCGTCACCATCGAGGGCGACGAGGCCGCGACGCCGCTGCTCATCGTGAAGGACCCGCCGGAGCACACCCTGCACCGCAGGATCGTGGCGCCACTGTTCACACCACGGCGCATCTCCGCGCTCGAACCCTTCATCCGTCAGACGGCCGCTGACCTGCTCGACCCACTCGCCGGCCGCGACGCGTTCGAGTTCGTCCATGAGTTCGCCATCCAGCTGCCGATGCACGTCATCAGTGAGCTGCTGGACATCCCTGTCGACCTGCGTGACGAGATCGTCCAGCTCGCCGAACTCGTCGCGTCCGGGCTCGGCCGCGACGCGAGCCCGGAGGAGGCCGTCGCCGCGAAGGGCCTCACGGTCCTGCTCGTCGAACTCGCCTCCGAGCGGCGCCGCCAACCCGGAAGCGACCTCGTCAGCCTGCTGATGACGACGCCGGTCGACGACGGTGCCGGCGGTACGCGCCTGCCCGGGGACGCCGAGCTGGGAACCCGGTTTCTCGAGCTCGCCTTCGCCGGCCACGAGACCGTGGCCAAGCTCATCTCGAACGCGATCGTCGCCCTCAAGTGGCACCCGGACGAGCGGGCCCGGGTGGTCGCCGACCCAGCGCTGCTGCCCAAGGCGGTCGAGGAGGCGCTCCGCTGGGACCCGCCCAGCCACTACCAAGGCCGGACGACCACCCGCGAGGTGACGCTGCACGGCGTCACGATCCCGGCAGACCGCCGGGTGCTGCTCATGACCGGCGCCGCGCTGCATGACCCACGGGAGTTCCCCGATCCGGAGCGCTACGACCTCGACCGGCCGCTCGAGCGGCACGTCGGCTTCGGCCTCGGGCGGCACATGTGCCTGGGCTCGTCCCTGGCCAGGATGGAGACCCGCATCGCGCTGGAGGAGTTCCTCAAGCGCTACGCGGACTGGGAGCTCGTCGAAGGCGGCGCCGTGCGCGCCCTGCAGGGCAACCTTCGCGGGTTGACGCAGCTGCAGCTGTCCGTCACGCCCCGTGCCGGCCGCCTCCAAACGCTTCCGAGATGAGCGAACATATTGTATGCATGATGTGGCGCCACCCCGGTGCCACTGGTCCCACCCTCGATGGGGAAGGGGGGCCGCCGTGACAGGTGCCTTCAGCGGCCTGGACGTGCTCGAACTGACCTCGGGGGTCGCCGGACCCATGGTCGGCATGATGCTGTCCGACCAGGGAGCGCGCGTGACCCGGGTCGAGCGACCCGATGACCTCTTCGCCGACCTCCCGGGGTACCGGGTCTGGAACCGCGGCAAGCGCAGCGCCACCCTCGACCTACGCCACGACGCCGACCGTCAGGTGCTGCTCGCACTGCTCCGGGACGCAGACGTCCTGATCGACTCGCTGCGCCCGGGCGCCATGGAACAGCTGGGACTCGGCCCACAGCAGCTGAGCGCCCTCAACCCGCGGCTCGTCAGCTGCTCGGTCACCGCCTATGGGGAGGGAAACGAACACAGCGACAGGCCTGGCTATGAAGCCCTCGTCGCCGCCCGCACCGGTGCGCAATGGGCGCAACGCGGCGGCATCATGTCCCATGGAGACCTCGGTGTGCCCGACGTGCCCATCCCCGACGGTGCCGAGCAGGCTGCGCGCGCGGACGGGCCGCTGTTCAGCGCCTCACCCTGGATGAGCCTCAACGGCTTCTATGCCGCGACGCTCGCGATCGCTGCCGCACTCGTGGCCCGTGAACGAACCGGCATCGGGCAGCACATCGAGGCGTCGATGCTGCCGCGTGCGTCGTTCGCTCCGGCACTGCCGGCGGGCGGTGCCACGGGCGGGACGTGGATGAACCTGCGCGGCGCACCGCGAGGCCTGTTCGAGTGCCAGGACGGCCGATGGGTGCACCAGTGGCCGATCAAGCCGCTGTCCGTCGTGCAGGCGGCCGAGCACGACCGCCTCGAGGACGCAGCCGCCCCGGAGTACACGCACCGGCGGGTGGACCCGAGCCGGATCGGCATGGAGCCCGAGAACATCATCGTCTTGTTCCACTACCTCCCGCTCATGCAAGAGGCGTTCAAGAAGTTCCCGGCTGAGGACTGGCGACGCTGGGCCGAGCGGGTCCACGAGGGCGTCCAGATCGTCCGCAGCCCCGAGGAGGCCCTCTCCGACCCGACGCTGCTCGACGAGGGTCTGGTCGTGCGTGTGCAGGACCCCGACCTGGGAGACATCCGGCACGTCGGTGTCCTCACGGAGCTGAGCCGCTCGCCCGGCGCGGTCCAGGGGCCGGCTCCCCGTCGCGGCGAGCACACCGCGCTGGTCCGGCGAGACGCCGCGACGTCGGCCGCGGCGACCGCTGAGGCATCTCCAGCCCGGGTCCAGCGCGCGCCCGTCAGCAAGCCGCTTCACGGTGTGCGGATTCTCGACATCGGGCTCGCGCTCGCCGGGCCCTATGGCTCCTCGCTGCTCGCCGACCTGGGCGCGGACGTCATCAAGATCAACGCACCCTGGGACGGGCCGTGGCTCGCGACCGGGATCGGACAGCTGGCCAACCGCGGCAAGCGCAGCGTCCTGCTGAACCTGGGCAAGCCCAACGGCCTGGCCGCCTTCGACGAGCTCGTCAAGACCGCCGACGTCGTCACACACAACATGCGCTGGGGCGTCGCCGAACGGATCGGCGTCGGCTACGACGACGTGCGCGCGGTGAAGCCCGACATCATCTACGCGGCCAGCCGAGGGTTCGACCGTGCCCGGTCCGCCGCCAACCTTCCCGGTACCGACCAGTCGGCTTCGGCGCTCGCCGGCCAGGAGTGGGAGGACGGCGGATGCGGACGAGGCGGACGCCCCTTCTTCGGCACCTCGTTCGGAGACCTCGGCAACGGGTTCCTCGTGGCCATCGGGATCGTCTCGGCCCTCTACGACCGGCAGCGCACCGGCGAGGGCCAGGAAGTCGGCTGCTCCATCCTCGGAGCCTGTCTCGCCACGTCGTCGGGCACCTTCGCGTTCCCGGACGGCAGCGGACCTGACCACGCCCGTCTCGACGACCTCCAGCTCGGCTTCTCCGCGCTGTACCGCCTCTACGAGACAGCCGACGGGTGGCTCTGCCTGGCCGCCCTCACCCCCGAGCACTGGGCGGCGCTCTGCACCACCCTGGGTTGCGAGGACCTCCTCACCGACGCGCGCTTCGTGGACCCGGCCAGCCGGCTGTCCAACGACGAGGATCTCGGCAAGCGCCTCGGTGATGTCCTGACCTCCCGGAGCGCCGCCGACTGGCTGAGCGTGCTGGACCGGGCCGGCGTCCCGGCCGAGGTGTCGAAGCCAGGCTTCGCGAGCACCGCGTTCCAGCGCCCGTACCTCGAGTTCTCAGCGACGCCCGCCGCGCCTATCGGCTTCGCGCCGGCGCTCGGCGCGCACACCGATGAGGTGCTCGCGGAGCTCAGCCTCCCGGCGGATGTGCGCGCCGCGGTACATACCGAGTGCCTGGACCGGTCCCGAGCATGACGGACACACCCTGACCGGCAACCGACCAGCAAGGAGAGCCATGCCAGAGCGACTCATCTCCGCCGACTCCCATGTCCGCATCACCGCAGACTGGGTACGCGAACGGCTACCCGTGCAAGCGATCGACTCCTACAACGACGCCGTCGCGACCTTGGAAGCGATCGAGCTCGAACAGCGCGGCGGGAAGCGCCAGCAGTTGGAGGACTTCGCAGACATGGCCCCCGGCGCGGCCGACCCGGGCTACTGGGACCCGAAGGCCCGACTCGCGGCCATGGACCGTGACGGCGTGCACGCCGAGGTCCTGTACTCGGAGCTGAGCGCGTTCCGCCAATTCCCACTCGCCGGAGAACACTGGAAGGAGGTCGCCCGCGCCTTCAACGACTCGCTGGCCGACTTCTGCAGCATCGACCCGACCCGCCTGGTCGCCAGCTACCAGGTACCGATCCTCGACATCGACCACGCCGTGGCCGAGGTCCAACGTCTCGCCGCCCTGGGGGCGCGGTCGGTGCACCTCCCCAACTACCCCGCGGAGCTCGGCCATCCTGACTACTTCGACAGCCGCTACGACCCGTTGTGGGCGGCGCTGTCGGAGACCGACCTGGTGATCAGCCAGCACATCGGGCTGAAGAACACCCTGTTCGACGTCTACGTGCGCGACCCAACGCCGTACAAGAGCATCTTCACGTCGTTGCCGACCCTCATGCTCGTCGAGAACATCTCGTTCTGGATCATGACAGGTCTGCTGGAACGGTTCCCGGCACTGCGGATCGCGTTCGTCGAGCCGGGCATCGAGTACGTCGTGATGTGGCTACGTCGTCTGGACGGGCAGTTCAAGCACAGCGGCGAGCGGTTGTTCCCGGGCGTCAAGAAGTTGCCGAGCGAGTACTTCCGCGAGCAGATGTTCCTGACGTTCGTGGGCGGTGACAGCGAAGGCCTCAGCCTGCGACACGAGGTCGGAGTGGAGAACATCCTCTGGTCCACCGACTTCCCGCACCCGGGTTCGAGCTGGCCGCATTCCCGCGAGAGCGTCGACCGTCTCTTCGTTGACATACCTCCCGACGAACGGCAGCTCATCGTCGCCGGGAACGCGTCACGCCTGTACGGGTTGTCGGCCTGACCGAGTTGGAAACCGACGAGATGCAGCGCCCGGCACCTTCGATCACGCGCGACACCGCGTTCTACTGGGAGGGTGCCGGACGGGGGGAGCTGCTCATCCAGGACTGCGGCAGGTGCGGTGTCCTGTGCCACCCGCCCGCGCCGCTGTGCCCCAGCTGCCACAGTCCACGGCGCACCGTCAAGCAGATGTCAGGGCGCGGACGGCTGACGAGCTTCATCATCATCCATCACCCCCCGATCCCGGGGTTCGAGCTGCCGATCGTCGTCGGCACGGTCGAGCTCGAGGAAGGTCCACGGGTGACGACGAACATCTGCGACGCCGCACGGGACGAGCTCGAACTCGGGATGCCCGTCGAGGTGTTCTTCGCCGCCACCGCCGAGGAAGCGTTGGGCGTGCCGCTGTTCCGTCCCGTGCGCGCGTGAGCACCACCCGGCCGCTGGACGCTGCGATCGTCGGGATCGGGCAGACCGAGTTCTCCAAGGATTCCGGTCGCAGCGAGCTGCAGCTCGCCGCGGAGGCCAGCCTGGCAGCGCTTGCCGACGCAGGGCTGGGCGTCTCCGACATCGACGGCATGGTGACGTTCAGCGTCGACCCGACCGAGGACGTCGAGCTCATGCGTGTGCTCGGCGTCCCGTCGCTCGGATACTCCGTCCGGCTCCCGCACGGCGGCGGCGGATCGGGCGCGACCGTCTACCACGCAGCCGCGGCGCTGGCGACCGGCGCCGCCCGGCAGGTGCTCGTCTACCGGGCCCTGAACGCGAGGTCAGGCCGTCGGTTCGGGCAGCCGCGAGACCCCGCCGCGGCGCCCAGCGTCGGCTCCGGTTGGTCGTTCGCGCAGTGGCACGCGCCCTACGGAGCCCTCACACCCGCCGCGACACTGTCGATGCACGCCATGGCGTTCATGCGCTCCCACGGGCTGTCGAACGAGGACTTCGCCGAGTATGTCGTCGGCATCCGTGACTTTGCGGCGACCAACCCGAGCGCGTGGTTCCACGGCCGGCCGATCACGCTCGAGGAACACCAGGCGTCGCGCTGGATCATCGAACCGGTCCTGCGGCTGCTGGACTGCTGCCAGGAGACCGACGGCGGTGTGGCCTTCGTCGTCAGCACCCTCGAACGGGCGCGCGACCTGCAACAGCGGCCCGCCGTCGTACTCGGGGCGGCTCAAGGGGTGGGAGCCGGCGATGTTGCCGGCCGCGTGTACGCGCAGGCCGGTGTCGGACCCTCGGACCTCGACGCTGCCATGGTCTACGACGCGTTCTCCGTCGAGGTGTTCAGGAGTCTCGAGGACCTGGCCTTGTGCCCGCGAGGCGAGGTCAAGGACTTCGTGGCGAGCGGTGCGATCCGGCGGGGCGGGATCGTACCGGTGAACACGAATGGCGGCCTGATCGGCGAGGGCTACCTGCACGGGATGAACCTGCTGACCGAGGCGGTACGGCAGGTGCGCGGGACAGCAGCCAACCAGGTGGCAGGCGCCCGTCACGTCCTGATGAGCTCAGGTCGCGGTGCATGCATCCTGGGAGGCGAGACGTAAGCCGACCGTCAGAGCTGGCGTGGCGCGCGCCAGTGCTCAGGACCTGGTGAAGATGCGTCGCAGACCGTCGGACCAGCTCCATCCTGCGGGGGCCGCTCGGTGGCCAGTCTGCCGGCCGGCACCGGTCGCCCGCGTCAGGGCTCGGCGCCGGGCGCTGGACGGCCAGTGCTCCGTCGCCGGATGCCCCTGCCGCAGCGCGTACTCGCGAGCAAAGTGACGCATCTGACCGACCTCCTGATCACGAGCCCGCTAAGTCACGCCTTTGCCGGTTGCGGTCGAGCCGCCCTCGGCACCCAGGTAGGCGGCCTGGACTGCTGGGTCCCGCTGGACCTGCGACGGCGCTCCGGACGCGATGAGACGCCCGAAATCGAGCACATGCACGGTGCTGCAGATACGCATCACCAGCTCCACGTCGTGCTCGACGATGAGCACCGCTGTCCCGGTCGCACTCGTCTCGACGAGCAGCTCGCCCAGCGCAGCGCTCTCGGTCCCGTCGAGGCCTGAGCCAGGCTCGTCGAGCAGGAGCAGGGACGGGCGGGTAGCCAGCGCGCGACCGAGCTCGACCAGCCGGGCCAGACCGGTCGGAAGGCCGTCGACGCGTTCGCCGGCCACCTCCCGTAGACCCACCCTGTCGAGGATGTCGTCGGCGACCCGGCGCGGGTCACTGCCATCGCGCGCCCAGCCCCGTCGGAACTCCGCGGCGGCGAGGATGTTGTCGAGCGCTGTGAGGCTGCCGAAGACCTCGAGTCGCTGGAAGGTCCGCGCCATGCCCATCCTGGCGCGGCGGACCGGAGTGCGTGCCGTGATGTCGCGCCCGCGCAGCACGATGCGGCCGGCGTTCGGTGTCTGCAGGCCGGTGATGACGTTGAACAGCGTGGTCTTTCCCGCGCCATTCGGCCCGATCAGCCCGGTGACCTCACCCGCCTGCACGGACAGGCTGACCGCGTCCAGTGCCCGGACGCCGCCGAAGGCCACCGACACGTCATGGACCTGCAGCGCCGGGTCCGCATGCTCGTCGCCCCAGCCGTCAACCGCGCTCGGCGCGCTCAAGGTCGTCGTCCGCCTCACCCCTTGCTCGGAGCACTCCGCAGAATGCAGTGTGCATGTTGTATATCTGATTTATTCTGAAGGCTGCGTAGCCGATGTCAAGCGGTCTCGGGACGGCCGTAGGTGGTCGGTCAGGGAGCGGCGGTGCGGCCCGGCGCTCGGTCGCGGCGCGAGGACGGGGCCGCCAGCGCCTGCAGGGCCTCATGCACCCGGTCCAGGCTGGCGAGCAGCTGCTGGTCGCGCTCGGCCTGGCGGCGGCTCTCGGCTCGACGCTCCTCCGCGGCGAGCACCTCCCAATGGCCGAAGTAGAGGAAGCCGCCGAGGATGATCAGCCCCAGCCCCACCAATCCTCCGGAGGCGAGGTACGGCAGCTGGTCGAAGACCAGCGTCGTGTGCGCGACACCCCAGTAGCCGAGTGCCAGGAACACCAGACCGAGGGGAATCGCCACCGAGCCGGCGGCGAAGAACACCTGCGACAGCGTCCAGCGGCGGACGCCGTCGGTCTCGGCCGCGATGCGCCGCACCAGAAAGCTGTGCCGGCTCTGCGTGCCGGGTTGTTCGAGCGTCGTCATCACGAGACCTCCCACGGGCATCGTCCAGTCGCCGTTGCAAAGGCCGTCGGCAGCCGACGGAGGTAGCCCAGTCCCAGCACGAGGGCGGCCGCGATGCCGGCGAGCAGCCACCCGATGGCAAGCGGACCGGGGATCGCAGGCAGCTGGGTCGACGCCGCGTTGACCGGGGCGATGGCAGGGCCGACGCCTCCCGCGGCGAGGGTGGGCTGGGTGACGGGGCCGCCCACGTTCGGCTGCGGCGCGACCTGGCCGGTCGACCCGGGGGAGCCCGGGAGCGTCGGCGGCAGGGCCGTCGAGGGCAGGTCTCCGGTGGTCGGCACGACGTAGCCCGGCACGGCGGACGCCGCGGCGGACGCTCCTCCGAGGGTGACGACGATCTTCTCGTGGGTGTTCGGCCCACCGGGCGCCGGCGGTGGCATCCACGTCACCACGAGGGTGGCTGCCACATAGCTCGCGGTGCCCGCCGTGGTTGAGGTGGTGGGACCGATGAGCGCGATGGTCATGCCGAGGTTGCGGAGCGCCGTGTTCACGGTCTGCTGCGCCTGACCTGGAAGCGCCTGACTCGCGCTGGCGGCATGTACGCCGGAACCGTCGATCGCGACGGGCAGCCCTGCGACAGTGGCTCCTGAGACGATGGTGGATCCCGACCCGGTCGCCTTGCGACCATCGCTGACGACGGACGCCGAGGAGCGGACGGAGGCGATGCTGACGGCACCACCCGCCAGCGTGAAGTCGTGCAGGCTGCCGGTGGACGTTGCCTTGGCCGTCGAGGCGCCGACCAGCACCGTGGAGCTGTCCGCGCTGGTGTTGCCGAGGGCCAGAGCTGCCGACGCCTGCGCCCCCTGCAGGTGCGCGGACGCCGAGGCTGACGCCGGATGCGAGTCCGCGAGCAGGGTCATACCCGGGTAGCTCTTGTTGCTCACGCTGCCCTCGTTGTTCTTGGCCTCGGCGCGGACCGGATCGTCAAGAACGCTCGCCTGGTCGGGCACCTGGCCGCCGCTCGCCCCGATGAGCAGGGTCCCGAGGTTTCCCGCGAGCGCCCCCGGCCACACGGCGCTCGACAGCGCGTAGGAGCCGCCGGTGCTGCCGAGGGTGCTGACCGCCTCGGGCAGGTCACCCTCGGCCTCGGGATGGGCGGTCGCCCCGTCGTTGTCCTCGGTGAAGCTGAGGGTCGGAGCGTTGGCGGAGAGCCGGTAGGACGCGAAGCCGGACCCGGGTTCGACGGCCGCGTAGGCCGTCGAGGTCCCAGCTGGGATCAGAGGCGGCACGGCGATGGCCGCGATGATCAGGCCAGTCGGTGCACACCAGCGAATCGATCTCATGCCACTCCTCCGAGATAGGCGGCCGCGAGCTCCGCTGCGATGTCCACGGGATCACCCACGGCCCGGATGACACCTGACGTCATGATCGCCGCGTGGTCGGCGACGGCAAGGGCTGTCTGGGCGAACTGCTCCACAAGCAGGATGGCGAGCCCGTCCGCGGCGAGCTGTGCGACGAGCTCGTAGAGCTCGGCGACGATGCGCGGCGCCAGCCCCATGCTGATCTCGTCGAGGAGCAGCAGGCCCGCATCGGCCACGACCGCGCGCGCCACCGCGAGCATTTGCTGTTCGCCGCCGGACATCGTGCCGGCGAGCTGCCGCCTGCGCTCCTTCAGTCGCGGGAACCGCGCGAACACCATGTCCTCGATCTCGGACAGGGACCGGCTGGTGCCGTGACTCCAGAGCTTCAGGTTGTCTCGGACGGTGAGGTTGGCGAAGACCCCACGCCCTTCCGGGATGCTGCACACGCCCCCGCGCACGAAAGCCTCCGGCGGAAGCCCGTTGACGTGTCGGCCGCCGACATGGACGCAGCCGGCTGTCGGCACCACGCGGCCACTGGCCACCGCCAGCGTCGTGGTCTTCCCGGCACCGTTCGGTCCGAGAAGGGCGACGACCGAGCCCGGCGGCACGACCAGGTCCACGGTGTGCAGCACCTCGATCCGGCCGTAGCCCGCGCGGACGTCGATGAGCTCGAGGGCCGGGATGTCGGCGTCGGCGCTCACAGGACACCGTCGCGCAGCGGCGAAGGACGGATGACCACGCTGGCAAGGGCACCACGGCCGGCCTGGCGGGCGGCGGCAAAGCGACGTGACGCCTCCCCCACGATGCCGTAGGGATTGCGCCCGATGCTGACGGCTCCGAGCCCGGTCAGCAGCAGCGAGGCCTGGCTGAGAAAGGACACGTGCTCGGCAATGATCGGGAACGCGCTGAACAGGACGGCCCCGAGCAAGGCTCCGCTGACGGTGGACGCCCCTCCGATCGTCAAGATGAGCAGCAGGACGAGGCTGTTGAGCATCTGGAAGTCGTTCCCGCTCACGAGTCCTTCCTGCCCGCCCAGCAACACTCCACCCAGGCCGGACATCGCTGCGGCGCCGGCGAAGACGCCGAGCTTCGTCCGGTTGACGCCGACGCCGAGCGTGACGCACGCGGCGGGGCTGTCATTCAGCGCTGACATCCGCCGCCCGACTCGGGAACGCCGCAGACTCAGCAGCCCCACGGCGCCGGCCGCGAACGCCAGCGTGAGCAGGATCAGGTAGCCGCGGTTGCTGTCGACACCTGGCACGGACAGCCGGGGCACGGTGATCGCACCTCCGGTGCCGAAGGCGTTCAGGAAGAAGATCGTGTCCATGCCCGACGCGAACGCGAGTGTCGCGAGCGCGAGGTACAGGCCGCGAAGGCGCAGGACCGGCACTGCCACAGCAACGCCCAGCAGCGCGCACACCGGTACGACGACCAGGATCCCGAAAGCCGATCCGCCGGGCGCGACCTTGGCCATGACGTAGGCGCCGACCCCGACGAACGTGAGCTGGCACAGCGACACCTGGCCGGCATACCCGCTGAGGAGGACGAGCGACAGCAGTACGAAGCCGATGGCCAAGGTCGAGGACAGGAAGTCGACCAGGCCACCCGGTGCGAGGGCGGCGGCCAGCAGAGCCACGACGAGCAGGAGCGACGACCAGCGGACGGACTCGCCCAGGCCGACGGCCCGCGGACTCCAGCCCACGATGCGGCCACCGGCCCGCAGGCGCGTGTCGCGAAGGAAGACGACCGCCACGAACAGCAGGAACATCGGCAGCGCCGGCCGCAGCAGGTTCGGCAGGTCTCCGCCGAGATAGCCCGTCGAGTAGGACTCGGCCAGCCCCAGGGCAAGCCCGCCGACGGCAGTCAAGGGAAGGCTGCGCAGCCGGCCGACGACGGCCGCGGCGTAGCCGTTGATGACCAGGAGCGTCAGCGTCAGGATGCTCAGCGTCACCAAGGGCGCGAGCAGGATGCCGGCCAGGGCGGCCAGGCTGGAGCCGAGCGCCCACGACAGCTGGCTGGCGCGTGCCGGCGAGGTCCCGGTGAGTGCGACCAGTCCTGGGTCATCGACAACTGCGCGCATCGTGGCACCGGTCCGGGTGCGCGCGAGGAAGACCCGCAGTGCGACCGCGACCAGTAGCGACACGAGCACCACGATCGCCTGGTGGGCGCTGACGTTGACCCCCGGCAGATGGATCAGGCTGTTGGGGAAGAACGGCTTGAGCACCCTGGGGGTCACCGGGCTCCAGATCAGGTTCGCTACCCCGATCAGTGCGAGCAGCAGCCCGACCGTCACGACGAGCGTGACGCTCAACGACGCTCCGTAGAGCCGCCGGATGAGCACCCGCTCCACGACAGCGCCGAGCAACGGCGCCACCACCAGCAGGACGAGTGCCAGAGCGGCAAGGGGCGGGACGTGCCACGCCACGGTCAGCTGCCAGTAGGTGAAGGCCCCCAGCATGCCGAGCGCTCCGTGGGCGAAGTTGAAGATGCCTGACGTGGCGTAGGTGACCACCAGGCCGGACGCCGTGATGGAGTACACGCAGCCGTAGACGATGCCGGCGACGCTCAGGGCGAAGAAAGTTCCGATGATGGCTCCTGGTCAGGATCTGGGCATGGCCGTCCGACACGACTGGTCGGCTGCTAGCCCGTGCGGAAGAACGTGCCGTCGCATCGATAGCTGCTGGCAGGACTGTCGACGCGCACGAAGGCGCCGTTGACGACCTTGGTGAGCACGTAGCAGGTCGCGGCCTGCTTCTTAGCCGGTCCGCCCGGCGCAAGGATGTTGTCCGAGAACGTGGGGATGCCACCCAGGGCCGCCAGCAACGCCGGCCTGGTCAGCTTGGCGCCGGCCTTGCGTGCCGCCTGGACGAACAGCTCAGCCTGCGCCCACCCGTAGACGGAGAACAGGTCGAGCGCCACGCCGGGCGCGGCCGTGCCCATCCACTTCTGGTAGAGGGCGACCTCCGGGATGCGCGCCGCGTCGTCCTTGTTGAAGTAGAGGGCACTTGGCGTGTCGGTGTAGAGACCCTCGACCGAGGAGCCGCCCTGGCTCAGCGTCCCCTGGTCGTAGCCCTGCCCCGGTGTGGTGATCACTGGCTTGAAGCCTTGCTGGGCCGCGGCGGCCATGAAGTTCGCGATGATCGGTGGATTCGCGAGGATCTCGACGAACTTCACGTTCTTCTGCTTCATCTGGATGACGTCGGAGGTGAAGTTGCTGTCCGTCGCGGCCACCGCCCGCTCGTACACCACCTTGTAACCCAGATGCTGCATGGTCGCCTTGGCGTTGTCGTAGGCCGACTTGGCGCTGGGGCTGTTGACGTAGAGGGCGCCCGTCGTCTGGTAGGCGTTACCGAACTTCGCCTTGTAGTACTCGAAGGCGCCGGTCCTGAAGCCCGGCGTCACCGGCTGCACGGGGAACGTGTTCTTCAGCGCCGTGTGGTCGGGATTGATCGCCATCGAGACGTCTGCGACGCCAGGCGAGGCCTTGATGGCCTGCGCTCCGCAGTAGTCGTAGATGGAAAAGCTGCCGACGAGGGCGAAGTCCTTCTTGATGGCGTCCTGCGTGACCTTCTCGTTGGTGGTGCAGCTGAAGGCGTCGTCCTTGCCGTCCACCTTCAGGGTGCGCCCGTACAGCCCCCCTTGGCTGTTGACGTACGCGAAGTACGCCTTGGTGCCGGCGATCGCGCCCTGAAAGAGTCCGGGGACGGGTCCCGAGAGTGTCGCGACGGTCCCCACTGTGACGGAGGTCGCCGTGACCCCGAGCGCGGTCGCGCCTCCGTTGCCACCGGGCCCCTTCGGGGTTCCGACCAGTGGTCCGGTGCTGCCCGTGGTGCCGCCCGACCCGCCCGACCCGGGGAGGTTGCCCCCCGTCGCACCACCCCCCGCACCGGTGGTGCCGGTCGTGCCGCCGTCCCCGGGACCAGCGGTCGCGCTCGGTCCCGCGCCACTGCCGACCTGGTTACCGGCTCCGCCGCCGAGCGCGGCTCGCGCGGCTTGCTCGTGCAGCGCCGAGTCCGTCATCGTCCCGCAGCCTGCCAGCGCCATCGCGACCCCGACCGCCGCGGCGAGGCTAGTGCGAACCCTCATCGACGCCATCACCTTCGGTAGAGACTCTGGGTTTCTGCCACCGTCCGGGCCTGTCACAGGTAACAGAGCGGCAACTTGTATACAAAATGCACCTTACGCACGCCATCCGGTTGTGACAAGGCAGGTAGGCCGCCTCGGCCTGGTCGGGACCGGGCGAAGCGGGGACCCGCGGACGTCCCTCCCAGGATGGCCAACGGCCCGGACCTGGCGGTGATCGTCACGCCCTCAGGGCGCGTCGGACGCTAGCTGTCCTGTGCGTGCACAACCAGGCTCGGAGCGCGGTCGTCGGGCCACGCAGCGAGGCGCGGCGGCGGCACCTGCAGGGCGGGTGCCGGCCCTCGGGCGAGCAGGCCGGCGACCTCGTGCGCGGACAGCGGTGGGGAGCACAGGTACCCCTGGCCTGTGTCGCACCCGAGATGGCGCAACCACTGCAGCTCTGCCTGCGTCTCGATGCCCTCGGCCACGGTGCGCAGACCCAAGGACCGTCCGAGTTCGACGAAGGTGCTGAGGAGTTGGCGCGTGGCCGCTGAGTGGGTTCCGCCAGCGACGAAGCCACGAGCAATCTTGAGGATGTCGACGGGGAAGTCTCGGAGATAGGCCAGTGACGAGTAGCCGGTACCGAAGTCGTCTATCGCAATGCCGACGCCGAGCTGCTTGAGCTGGGTGAGCACGTCGCGGGTGGCGTGGATGTCGCGCATGAGGGCCGTCTCGGTGATCTCGAGCACGAGCGCGTCGCCCGGGATCCCGCTGTCGCGCAATGCCGCTCGGACGTCGTCCACGAACTCGATGCACTCGAGCTGCCGGGCCGACGCGTTCACCGACATCGTCAGCTGATGTCCCGCATCGCGGAGCGCTGCCGCCTCGCGACATGCCTCGTGAAGGACCCAGCGACCGACGTCCACGATCATCCCGCTCTCTTCGAGCAGCGGGACGAACGTCGTCGGCGAGACCTGGCCGAGCTCATCGCGGTCCCAGCGCAACAGCGCCTCGACCCCCACGACCGCCTTCGTGGTGAGATCGACCATCGGCTGGTAGACGATCGAAAGCTCGCCATGCCCCGAGAGATGCCCAGAGACATGCCCAGAGACATGCCCCGCGAGATGCCCCGCGACGCCCGCGAGTTCCGCGCGCAGGACCACCGAGGCTCCGATCTCGCTCGTGAACACGCGGTAGCAGTTCTTGCCACTGGCCTTCGCCTGGTGCAGCGCCATGTCGGCGTCGTGCAGCAGATCCTCGGCGCAGGCGCGGTCCCCGATCGCGATGCCGATGCTGGCGCCGACGGCGATCGGCCGGTCGCAGCCCGGCAGCATGAGCGGTTCGCGGATGCCTCGGAGGAGTCGGTCGGCGAGGTCTTTGACATCGGTGTCCATCGACCCGCACTCGACCAGGACGATGAATTCGTCGCCGCCGAGCCGACCGACGGTGTCCTGGTCGCGCACGAGGCTCTGCAGGCGCTCGGCGACCGCCTGCAGCAGCCCGTCGCCGATGTCGTGGCCCAGGGTGTCGTTGACCTCCTTGAAGCCGTCCAGGTCGAGAAAGAGCGCTGCCACGGTTCCGTCACCGCTTCGGGCGTCGGCCAGCATCTGCTCGGCCCGTTCCATGAGCAGCGTCCGATTCGGGATGTGGGTCAGCGGATCATGCAGAGCCTGATGGCGGATCTGATCCATCAGCTGGCTGTTGCGGAGTGCGACAGCAGCTTGTCCCGCAAGACCCGCGAAGCGGTCTGTCAGCTTCTCGTCATTGAGGATGCGCGCCTTGTCATGGCGCACCGACGCGATGAGCATGCCGTACGTCTCGCCGTCGATCTCCAGCGGAGCGGCGGCGATCGCCTGCCAGCCGAAGGTCTCCATCAGCGCTCGTCCCTGGGGCGACATGTCCTCCGGAGTCCGCCGGTCCAGCTGAAGCAGCTGGAGCAGCTCATTGCCCGCGAACTCCTGACGGTCCAGCTCGTCGGCGAGCTCAGGCGAGCAGCCGTAATGGGCGGCCACCCGCGCCACACCATCGGAGATGAGCAGCACCGCGGCACCGTCGCAGTCGATCACGTCGGGCACGGCGCGCGTCAGTTTCGCCGCCAGCTCCGCCGAGGAGGTCAGGTCGGCCAGGGATCTGGACAGCCGCAGCAGCGCCTCGGCCGCCTGCGCCTGTCGTCGGGCCTGTTCCAGCGCGAACGCGGAGTCCAGGGCCGTCGCAGCGAGCCGTGCGTAGGCCTCCAGTGAGGTTCGCTCGTGGAAGGAGGACGAGGGCGGCACGACGGCCAGCAGTCGTCCGTACCGCTGCCGCGCCGAGGCCACCTCGACGCAGAGGTAGCTGTCAGCATCTGCCAGCACCCGCTCGGCCTCCTCGACGCTGATCCCGTCGGCGAAGATCCCGGTCCCCCGGGGGAGCGCGTCGACCGACAGCACGAAGCCAGGCGCGGTCGTCGCTCGGGCGGCGCTTTGCACGATCCGCGTCAGAACGGCGCCCAGGTCGTCGGCCGAGACGATGTCGTTGACCGTCTGCTGGAACCCCTCCAGGCGGCTCTCCGCGATCTCCATCCGCATGCGCATGAGGTCCCGCTGCACCGCCAGGTCGGCCGTCTCATCCCACCGCAGCTCGGTCACGCAGTCCTCGTCGCCGCGCAACTGGCAGTGCACCTCCCGCACGTCGAGTACCCGCAGACCGAAGAGTCGGACCGTGCGCGGCACGAGTCCGATGAAGAAGGCACAGAGCTCGGGGAACGGCTCGTGGTCGGCCAGGACGCGCCGGTGGAAGCGGACGTGCGTCGGTGCCAACACCTCCACCGACATGGCGAGCAAGGGATAGAGGCTGGGCGCCGCGTCAGTGGTCGTGAGCGCCACGGCGAGCGGGGAGCCGAGCGCCTGCATCATGCGGGCAAGCTCGGGAGACGGGTTGGAACCAAGGCTCGGCAGCCCGGCCATGACCTCCAGACCGCCGTGCGACGCGAGGAGTCGGGCTGCCGTCTCCAGGAGGCGACGGAACTGCCCGTACGAACTCCACGTCGTGTCGTCGAGCAGCAACTCGATCGGCCGGTCCTCCTGCGCCCCCGAGAGCAGCGCGGCCACCCCGTCCGCGCCGAGCACCGCGCGGACATGGTCGAGCACCAGGCGGGTGTTCAGCCCTGAGAAGTCCCGCGATGCACCGTGTGGCATATGGCCTGGATCGGCCTGTTCGCGTCGCGGCTGAATGGCGATCGCAACAATCCCCACAATGAGCGACGCGTCGCGCACGACATAACTACTCACCGACTAGCCCATGCCATCCCAACGGGGGCCGGAGCCAGCCTTCGCCGCGCCCCGTCCCCCCAACGCGCGTCATCAGGTACCAGACCGATGGCGCCAGGCTGAGTGCCGCGACGGCTGGCCGGCGCCCGCGCGCAGCGCCGACGGCGGCGGCCAGACCGGCAACGGCGAGCGGGCGGGCGGCCTGCAGCACGAGCAAGGGCGGGTACGGCGAGCGACGCAGCGGTTGCGGCACTGCGACGGAACTCACGGTGCCCGATACACAGATCAGGCCGTCCCTCGGGGTCCGGCACGTGCGCGCCTTTCGGGCGCGCCGCGTTCAGTCGCCTCGAGGACGTCCGCCGGCGAGAAGCAGCGCCCGCACCCAGCCGCGGCGAGGCGGCAGGGTGACGACAGGCGCTCCACAGCTGACACACGGCAGGTCCTGCAGCATGAGGTCGGGGCGGACCTCCGCCTCGTTCGATGCCGACCAGTCGCACAGGCAGCCGGTGGGCACGCCCAGCACCGCCGTCGCAGTGCACAGCGTGCAGGCGCGCAAGGGTCCTTTGCGGCGCGTCGCACCCTGGGTGCAGGGCGTTGTGACCACGTCATCCCCTTCGACGAAGCATGCGCGTGGGGCACTCCCCCGACCGCACCTAGCATAGTCAGTACTATGTGATCTGTTCCACAACACTCAGCATATAATGTATTCAAGATCTAGGGTCAGCATATGGAATTGCTCAAGGGCAAGAGCGCCGTCGTGACCGGCGGCGCACAGGGACTCGGCCTGGCTGTCGCGCAGACGTTCCTCGCCGAGGGCGCCGCTGTCGTGATCGGCGACCTCGACGACGCGGCGCTGACGGAGTCGGTGGCCGAACTCGGCGAACGCGCGCACGGGGTCCGCTGTGACGTGACGTCATCCGATGATGTCGCCGCGCTGATCAACGTCTGCCGGGACCGATGGGGTGGTCCGGACATCGTGGTGAACAACGCGGGCATCACCCGAGACGCGACGCTGCGCACGATGCCCCTCGAGGACTTCGAGCTCGTGATGGATGTCCACCTACGCGGCACCTGGCTGGGCCTGAAGCATGGTTCGGCCGCCATGCGCGACCAGGGCATCGAAGGGTGCTTCGTCAACATGTCCAGCATCAGCGGCAAGGTGGGCAACCCTGGCCAGACCAACTACAGCGCGGCAAAGGCCGGCATCGTGGGCATGACGAAGGCGGCCGCGAAGGAGCTCGGACATGTCGGCATCCGCGTCAACGCCATCCAGCCCAGCTTCATCCGCACGGCAATGGTGGCCAAGATGGACCAGACGGTCCTGGCGGCGCGGCTGAAGGAGATCCCGCTCGGCCGGATCGGCGAGCCCGAGGACGTCGCCAACGCCGCCCTGTTCCTGGCGTCGCCGTTGGCGTCGTACCTGACCGGCATCGTCATCGAGGTTGCGGGAGGGCGCAACATCTGAGCGCCCTCCGAGCGCTGTCGCAGCGAGTTCACGGCTGCCGTTTCGGACTCGACAGCAAGTCGTTCGATCCTTGATCTGAGTGGAAGAGGTTCTCATGCGTTCCGTCGTCATCGTCGCCGCTGCCCGCACCCCCATCACCCGTGCCCGCAAGGGGGCGTTGGCGGGCACCGATGCGTTCGCGCTCGCTCGCTCCGTCGTCATGTCGGTGCTGGAGCGCAGCGGCGTGCCGGCGGCAGACGTCGACGACATCGTGCTGGCCGAGTCCCTGCAGGGCGGCGGCGTGATCGCGCGCCACACCGCCGTCTCCCTCGGCATGTTGGGCGTGCCCGGTCTCGCCGTCAACCGGCACTGTGCCGGTGGCCTGGCGGCCGTGCAGACGGCCGTGGCGAACGTACTCGCCGGCGCGGCGGATGTCGTCGTCGCGGGTGGGACCGAGAGTCTGAGCACGATGCCGCAGGTCAGCCGGAGGCACGCCGACGGTCAGCTCTCAGCCTGGATGTCACCCAGCCATCCCGCCACAGCCGAGGCGCCGTCGCACGACATGAGCATCACCGTCGGCGAGAACACCGCCCGCGAGCTCGGCCTGACCCGCCGCGACGTCGACGAGTGGGCCGCCTACAGCCACGGACGTGCCATCGCGGCGATCGACGGCGGCTACTTTGCCGACGAGATTGCCCCCGTGCTCACCGAGGAGGGCATCAAGGTCGTCGACGACGAGCAGCCGCGGCGCGGCGTCACCGCCGACACGCTCGCCGCGCTGGCGCCACTGCACCCTGAGCTCCCCGACGCGACGGTCACGGCCG
>JAWWOJ010000176.1:0-4565 GCA_033851885.1 Frankiales bacterium
TCGGGATCGGCTGGCGCGCGACGACCGCCGACGGCGGCTGGGGGTTCTACGGCGCGGTGTCCCGCGACGCCGGCCGGTCGTTCCGGGTCACCCGCATCAGCAAGGCCGACTCCCCGGGCAACGACGCCATCTGGGTGGCCGGCGACGACACGTCGGCGATCTGGCTGACCCACGACCGCTTCTACGCGAGCTGGGGCGACTGGCGCACCGGCAGCCTGCAGACCTTCTGGGGCGGCTTCACGTTCCGGTGACGGGGACCGCCGCGCGCTCGAGGATCAGCAAGGCATTCAGGAGCTCACGCACCCGTCGCGCCACCTCGGCCTCGAGCGCCTGGCAGGCCAGCTCGTCGGCCCGCAACGCGTCTTCGCGCTGGAGCAGGTCTCGCCGCCGGCGCTCGTGGGACAGCGTGGTCCACACCGCTGCGCGGCTCACAGTCGTCGTCCTGCGAGCAGCTGGGCCGCGCCGGCGCGCCACCGGCTGTCGGCGCAGCTCGTGTAATGCGTCCATCGCGCCCCGTCCAGGCGGGCCATGCAGTCGGCTGCCCGCTCCGCTCCGATGAGGCCGCTGCCGCCGAAGTAGCGGTTCATCTCGCTGACGGCGAGGTTGACGTCTCCGCCGTAGTCGCGCACCGACTTGACGTGGCTCCACTCGTGGACCACGACGTCGTACACCCGGCCCGACGGCACCCGTGGGGAGATCCAGATGACGTCGCGGTACCAGTCGGCGGTGCCCCAGTGCCCGTCGTTGGCCTGGAGCAGCCAGGTCACCGGCGAGGTCCCATACCCGGGGATGCGCGCCACCGCGGCGTCCAGCCGCTGCCGCGGCGTCGTGACGGTGACGTGAGACGTCACCACTCGCCTGACGATCGGCCGACGAGCCGGCGGCGTCCGGCGGGGGGCGGGAGTACGCCGTCGGAGCGCTGCTGTGACGGGCCGTCCGCTGGTGCTCGTCGTCGCGGCCACGGACCGGCTCGGCGTTCTCGTGATCAGCGCGACGCTGCGAGGCTCGGCAGCGGACGGGCGCGGGGACGAAGGCGGCGCCAGGGCGACCGTGATCGCCGTGGCGGTCGTGCAGGCCTGGAGCGCGACCAGGCCAGACAGAAGCGATGCGCGCATGCTGACTCCAAGGGGTGGCGAGGGCCGCCCGACCGCGCCCTCGCGGGGCCAATGCGGGCGTGCCGAAGGAAGCCCAGGTCCGGTGTCGGCCTGGAACGTGCGGCTCGGGTGCGCCGGGGTGGCTAGGTGATCCAGTGCTGGCGCAGAGCCACGGCTACGGCTCCGGCCCGGTGCTCGGTCGCCGTCTTGGCGAGGATCCGGTCGAGGTGGCTCTTCACGGTGGTGGGTGCGACGCCCAGCCGCTCGGCGATCTCCACGTTCGTCAACCCGTCGGCGACCAGCGTGAGCACTTGGCTCTCCCGCTCGGTCAGCGCCCCCGCGCCACGTCCGAGCCGCCGCAGCAGCAGCTCGACATCGGTGCTGAGCAGGTCGGCGCCGAGGGTGCTGGTGCTTCCCGGCAGCCCGGGTCCGCCGACGGCGATGAGCACGCCCGGCGCGGCCGCCCGCACAGCCGTGATGAGACGTCGCAGGCCACTCGCCGAGGCCGCAGTGTGAACGCTCAGGACCACAGCCGTCGTATCCGGCGCCGTGGCCAGCGCCGTCAGCTCGTCAAGCGGCAGGTCCTCGACCACCTGGGTCGGCCAGCCGGCGTCGCGCAGCAGGTGTGCCAGCGCGGAGAGCGCGAAGGTGTGCTGCTCGCCGCCCGGCACCGCCAAGACGACCATGCCGGCGCGGTCGGGAGCGGGTGTCATCGCGGCCAGTCGGTCCGTCACCTGGGTCGCCACCCTGGTGGCTCGGTGTTCGGCGAGGACGCTTCCGGTGCCGGCCGCCCAGCTGCTCGCCAGCTGGCTCAGACAGCGGCTGATCCCCTGGTAGGCCTGGGCCAGTCCGGCCTGCTTCCAGAGCAGCACGGCTTCGGCGAAGGCCAGATCGGCGTCCCCGGCCTGCAGTGCCTCGGAGAGCGGACTGTCCGCGTGGCTGTCCTGCACCGCGCGCAGCAGGGCCCGCAGTCCCGGAGCGGCCGAGGCGTAGGGCGACTGGTGGGCAAGCTCGCCGAGCTTCCGGGTCGCCACCGGTCGCTCGAGCGGAAGGCGCAGAACCTCCGCCTCAGGGCTCTCGCGCCAGAAGACCCGCTCCTGCGCGGTCTCGTAGGTCCCGTCGGCCACCGCGACGAGGGGCTGCTGGCCGGCGCGCTCCGGGGCGCAGACGAGCATGGCGCCCGTTCTCGGTGCGGGCAGCTCGAGGGCGGCGGCCAAGGCGGCAGTGGTGCTCATAGGGTGCTCCCGTTTCGGATCGTCGGTAGCCCGGCTGTCCTGGCCTTGGAGCTGCCGGAGGACCCGTGGCTTTGCGGACCCGCCTTTCGACGGGGGTGCCTTTGTCGTGACCCGGACGGCTGGGAGCGTTCACGGTCCACTGGATGTACTGCTTGCGATGAGATGTGGTGCTTGGGTGGTACCTCCCACTTTGTAGTGGGTGGGGATTGGGCTGTAAAGCGCCTAGACAACTGCTCCATCAGCCGCCCGGGATGGGCCGAGAGGGGGACAAACGGGCGTCGACAGGGCACTTCCTCGCTCCGACGAGGCGGGCGACGGCGCTAAACGGTGGGTGCTGAAACATCGATGACCGGATCCTGGGACACGGTCTTTCACACGTCCGGGCCAACGCTCGCTAGGCCAACCGGTCGAGACGGGTTCCGCCGACGGGAGTCAGCCGCGCGACTCGGCGACGATCTGACCGACGCGACCACGACTGACGCCTGACACCCGACGGACCTGCTCGTAGCTCAGTCCGGCGGAGACCAGTGTCGTGATGGCCTGGTCCCGTTCGGCAGCCAAGGCGTTCTCCTGGGAACGCAACCACTGCAGCAAGCAGGTGATCTCGCGGACCCGCGTCAGGACTGCCTGCGCCGAGGGGTCGAGGTCGTCCATGGCGCAAGGGTGAGTCATCACAGCGCCGTGGCGACGCCGATCGAGGCCGGATGCTGAGAACGGGTCATCGGCGGTAGTCACGATTCGTCACCGACGACTCTGACGGGAGTCAGCTGCCGATGTACGCCGAGAGGTGCTCGCCGGTGAGCGTGGCACGGGCCGCGACGAGGTCGGCGGGGGTGCCCTCGAAGACGATCCGGCCACCTTCGTGGCCGGCGCCGGGGCCGAGGTCGATGATCCAGTCCGCGTGTGCCATTACCGCCTGGTGGTGCGCGATGACGACCACCGACTTGCCGGAGTCGACGAGCCGGTCGAGCAGGCCGAGCAGCTGCTCGACATCGGCGAGGTGCAGTCCTGTGGTCGGCTCGTCGAGCAGGTAGACGTCGCCCTTCTCGGCCATCCGGGTGGCCAGCTTGAGCCGCTGCCGCTCGCCGCCGGACAGCGTCGTGAGTGGTTGACCGAGGCTGAGGTAGCCGAGCCCGACGTCGGCCAGCCGGGACAGGATCGCGTGGGCTGCTGGGGTCTTCGCCGGCCCCGAGCCGAAGAACTCCGTCGCCTCGGTCACCGCCATCGCGAGCACCTCGCTGATGTCCTTGCCGCCGAGCAGATAGGTGAGCACCTCGGCCTGGAACCGCTTCCCCTCGCACTCCTCGCAGACGCTGGCGACGCCGGCCATCATCGCCAGGTCGGTGTAGATGACCCCGGCGCCGTTGCAGCTCGGGCAGGCGCCCTCCGAGTTGGCGCTGAACAGCGCCGCCTTCACGCCGTTCTCCTTCGCGAACGCCTTGCGGATCGGGTCGAGCAGCCCGGTGTAGGTCGCCGGGTTGCTCCGTCGCGAACCCTTGATCGCTGCCTGGTCGACCGACACCACTGCGTCCCGGCCCGAGACCGATCCTTGGATCAGGGAGCTCTTTCCCGAACCTGCCACACCGGTGACGACGACCAGTACGCCGAGCGGGACGTCCACGTCGACGTCGTGCAGGTTGTGGGTCGATGCGCCGCGGATCGGAAGAGTGCCGGTGGGCGTCCGCACCGCCCCCTTGAGCGCGGCCCGGTCGTCGAGATGGCGGCCGGTGAGGGTGTCGCTGGCCCGCAGTCCCGCGAGGGTGCCCTCTAAGCAGAGGGTGCCGCCGGCCGTGCCGGCGCCGGGGCCGAGGTCGACGACGTGGTCGGCGATCGCGATCGTCTCGGGCTTGTGCTCCACGACGAGCACCGTGTTGCCCTTGTCCCGCAGCCGCAGCAGCAGGTCGTTCATCCGGGCGATGTCATGGGGGTGCAGACCCGTCGTGGGCTCGTCGAAGACATACGTGACGTCGGTGAGCGAGGAGCCGAGCTGCCGGACCATCTTGACGCGCTGTGCCTCGCCGCCCGACAGCGTGCCTGACGGCCGGTCGAGCGAGAGGTAGCCCAGCCCGATCTCGACGAACGACTCGAGGGTGTGCCGCAGCGTCGCGACCAGTGGCGCCACCGACGGCTCGGCGAGACCACCGACCCAGCCGGCCAGATCGCTGATCTGCATGGCGCAGACGTCGGCGATGTTGATCCCGTTGATCTTCGACGACCGGGCGTGCTCGGCCAGCCG
>JAWWOJ010000083.1:0-2504 GCA_033851885.1 Frankiales bacterium
GAGCGCATCGACCTGATGGCCCGCGAGGGCGTGCGGGTGGCGTCCTTCGCGCTGGCGCCGAAGAAGGACCTCATCAAGCGCTGCAAGGACCACGGCATGGTCGTCATGCCGTCCATCGGCGCGAAACGGCACGCGGAGAAGGTCGCCGAGTGGGGCGTCGACGCCGTTATCGTGCAGGGCGGTGAGGGCGGCGGCCACACCGGTCAGGTCCCGACCACCGTGCTGCTGCCGCAGGTCGTCGACGCGGTCGACATCCCGGTCATCGCCGCCGGTGGCTTCTTCGACGGCCGCGGGCTCGTCGCCGCCCTGGCCTACGGGGCGGAGGGCATCGCGATGGGGACGCGCTTCCTGCTCACGTCCGACAGTGCCGTGTCCGGAGCGGTGAAGCAGGTCTACCTCGACAAGGGCGTCGCCGACACGGTCGTGACGACCGAGGTCGACGGGGTGCCGCACCGGGTGCTGCGCACCGAGTTCGTCGACGAGCTGCTCAAGAGCCGGGCGCTGGGGCGCATGACCCGTGCGGTGCGCAACGCCGTCGCCTTCCAGAAGCTGTCCGGCACGCCCTGGAAGGACGTCGTGTCCGAGGGCCTGGCCATGCGCAAGAGCGCGGAGCTGTCGTTCAGCCAGCTCGTCATGGCGGCGAACACCCCGATGCTGCTCAAGGCGGCGATGGTCGACGGCCGGCCCGACCTCGGCGTGATGGCGAGCGGTCAGGTCGCCGGTCTCATCGACGACCTGCCCTCGTGCCACGAGCTCATCACCCGGATCATGGCCGAGGCCGAGGACACCCTGAAGAGGTTGCGCGATGCCTGACTACGTCGAGGGGCACGGGCTGCTGAAGGGCAAGGTCGTGGTGGTCACGGCCGCCGCCGGCACCGGCATCGGGTTCGCCACCGCCAAGCGGGCCGTCGAGGAGGGCGCCACCGTCGTCGTCTCCGACTGGCACGAGCGCCGGCTCGCCGAGGCAGCAGCGACGCTGGGCGTCCGGGGCATCGTCTGCGACGTGACCGTGCAGGCGCAGGTCGACCACCTGGTCAGCTCCGTCGTGGCGGAGCACGGCCGCCTCGACGTCATGGTCAACAACGCCGGACTGGGCGGCACCGCGGAGCTCGTCGACATGACGGACGAGCAGTGGCTGCGGGTGCTCGACGTCACCCTCAACGGCACCTTCCGCTGTACGCGCGCCGCCCTCCGGCAGATGAAGACACAGGGGTCGGGCGTCATCGTCAACAACTCCTCCGTCATCGCGTGGCGGGCCCAGCAGGGTCAGGCCCACTACGCCGCGGCCAAGGCCGGGGTCAACGCACTGACCCGCACCGCGGGGGTGGAGGGTGCGACGTTCGGGGTCCGCGTGAACGCCGTGTCTCCCTCGATCGCCATGCACGCGTTCCTCGCCAAGGTCACCACCGACGAGCTCCTCGAGGAGCTCTCGGCCAAGGAGGCCTTCGGTCGACCCGCCGAGCCGTGGGAGGTCGCCAACGTGATCGTCTTCCTCGCCAGCGACTACTCGTCGTACCTGACCGGGGAGATCGTGTCGGTCTCCAGCCAGCACCCTTAGGAGCCCCAGTGATCAGCACCGAGCGCCACGATGACGGCGTCGTGGAGGTCGTGGTCGACCACCCGCCTGTCAACGCCTTACCGGTGCAGGGCTGGTTCGACCTCGCCGACGCGATCCTGTCGGCGGGCAAGGACCCGGCGACCCGCGTCGTCGTCCTCCGCGCCGAGGGCCGCGGCTTCAACGCGGGCGTCGACATCAAGGAGTTCCAGAAGGACGAGACGTTCAACGCGCTGGTCGGTGCGAACCGCGGGTGCTATGCCGCGTTCGGCGCCTGTTACGACTGCCCGGTCCCCGTCATCACGGCGGTGCAGGGCTTCTGCCTCGGTGGCGGCATCGGCCTCGCCGGCAACAGCGACATCGTTCTCGCCTCCGACGACGCGACCTTCGGCCTGCCGGAGGTCGACCGCGGCGCACTCGGCGCCGCCACCCACCTGAGTCGCCTCGTGCCACTGCACAAGGCGCGCGCGATGGTCTACACCTCGGCGACGGCCACCGCCCAGGAGCTCCACGAGTTCGGCTCGGTGCTGCACGTGGTCCCTCGCGACCAGCTCCGGGCCAAGGCCCTCGAGGTCGCGCACACGATCGCCTCCAAGGACCCGGTCGTCATGCGCATGGCCAAGGAGTCGCTGGCTGCGATCGACCTTTGGGACGTCCACAAGAGCTACCGCATCGAGCAGAGCTACACCTTCGAGCTCAACCTGCTCGGCGTGGCCGACAAGGTGCGAGAGGACTTCGGCAAGTGAACGCCTACGAGGAGATCCGCAACCTGCTCGGGACCTACTGCGAGGTCATGGACGCCGGCGACTGGGAAGGCCTCGGCGGGCTGTTCGCACACGGTCGCATCGCCGATGACAAGGGACGGCCGATCGCCGCCGGCGCCGAGGCGATCACCGGGCTCTGGGGAGCCATGGTCCGTCGCTACGACGGATCGCCCTGCACCCGCCAC
>JAWWOJ010000134.1:0-3244 GCA_033851885.1 Frankiales bacterium
GTTGCTCTCCCGCCCCGACGGACCGGAGCTGCTCGCCCGGCTGCGTGCCCTCGGTGTCTCGCTCGCCATCGACGACTTCGGCACCGGCTACGCCGGGCTCGGCTATCTGCAGCGCTTCCCGACCCTCGACGTGATCAAGCTCGACCGGTCGTTCGTCGCCGGGCTCGGCCGCGAGCCGGTGAGCGAGCACATCGTCCGTTCCGTCGTCGAACTGGCGCGCGGGTGCGGACTGCAGCTCGTCACCGAGGGCGTCGAGACCGAGGAGCAAGCAGCCGACCTGTTCGAGCTGGGGGTGCGCTACGCCCAGGGGTACCTGTTCGGCCGACCCGTGCCGGTCGAGGAGCTTTGTCAACGCGACGCCAGGGTCAGCCGTTAGAACCAGCGCGCCTCCATGTCGAGCGTCGTACGGTCCAGGCTCGCCACCAGGTCCAGTTGCGGTCCCGTCTTGGGCAGCTCCCACGCGAAGAAGTACTGCGCGGCACGGCGCTTTCCCTCGTAGAAGTCACCCTCCTTGCCCTGGGCGGCGAGCAGCTGCTCGAGCCACATCCAGGCGATGACCGTGTGCCCGACCGCTTCGAGATAGGGCGTGGCGTTGGCGAGCGAGAGCGCCGCATCACCTGCGCCCCAGACCTTCTGGGTCACCTCCACGATCCGCTGGACGGACTCGCGGAGCTGGGTCGCGTACGGCTCGGGGGCCTGGTCGCAGGTCGCCGCGATGGCTTCCGCGAGCCTCGTCAGGCCGGCGCCGCCGTTCATGGTCACCTTGCGACCGAGCAGGTCCAGCGCCTGGATGCCGTGGGTGCCCTCGTGTATCGGGTTGAGGCGGTTGTCGCGGTAGAACTGCTCGACCGGGTACTCCCGCGTGTACCCGTAGCCGCCGAGGACCTGGATCGCGAGGCTGTTGGCCTCGAGGCACCACTGGCTCGGCCAGCTCTTCGCGATCGGGGTGAGCATGCCGAGCAGCAGCTCCTCTCCCTGGTCGACCAGCTTTCCGCAGTACAGGTTGAGGGCGAGCGCTCCCTCGACGTAGGACTTCTGCGCGAGCAGCATCCGTCGTACGTCGGGGTGCTCGATGATCGGGACCTGCGGGGTCGTCGGGTCCTTGCCGGCGCGGCCCTGCGGCCGGCTGCGGGCGTAGTCGAGGGAGTGCAGGTAGCCCGTGTAGCCGAGCGCGGTGGCACCCAGACCGACGCCGATGCGCGCCTCGTTCATCATGTGGAACATGTAAGGGAGGCCGCGGTTCTCCTCGCCGACCACGTAGCCGACCGCGTCCTCGAACGACAGCACGGTGTTGACGGTGCCGCGGAAGCCCATCTTGTGGTTGATGCCGGTCAGCGTGACGCCGTTGCGGCTGCCGTCCTCCAGGTACTTGGGCACAACGAGCAGTGAGATCCCCTTGCTGCCAGGGGGTCCGCCCGGGACCTTGGCGAGCACCAGGTGGACGATGTTCTCCGCGAGGTCGTGCTCGCCGGCGCTGATCCACATCTTGCTGCCGCTGACGCGGTAGCTGCCGTCGGGCTGCGGCTCCGCCTTCGTCGTGATGTCCGCGAGGCTGCTGCCGGCCTGCGGCTCCGACAGGCACATGGTGCCGAAGTAGCGGCCCTCGACCATCGGCAGCACGAAGCGCTCGATCATCTCCGGCGAGCCGTGGGCCAGCAGCAGGTTGGCATTGGCGACCGTGAGCAGCGGGTACGCCGCGGTGCCGACGTTCGCGGCGTGGAACCAGCCCATGAGGGCCTGGCAGATGACCGACGGCAGCTCCATACCTCCGACGGAAGCCGGCATGCCCGCGCCGATGAAGCCGGCCTGGCCGTAGGCCTTGAGCGCCTTGCCGACCTCCTCGTGCAGGACGACCCTGCCGTCCACGAATTGGGGTTCCTCGAGGTCGTTGCGACGGTTGTGCGTCGCGAAGTCCTTCGTCGCGATCTGCTCGGCGAGGTCGAGGACCGCGTCAAAGGTCTCGCGGTCGCCGGGGACGTCGAGCCACTCGTAGAGCAGGAAGTCGAGGTCGCGGCGGCTGAGCAGCAGTGAGGACATGCACGCAGGTTACGTACGCCCTAGGGGGTCGCGACGTAGACGCTGTTGGAGGACGTGCCGCCGGTCAGCGGGTTGGGGAACTCCACGAGGTGGCCGTGTGCCGTGGCGAACACCTCGAGCAGGACACCGAGGAAGGAATCGTCCGGAGGGTCGTCGGACCAGAGCGCGAAGACGCCGCCGGGGTTGAGACGGTCCGCGAGGTGGCGCAGGCCGTCCGAGGTGTAGAACGCGGCGTGCGACCCGTTGAGGACATGCGAGGGCGTGTGGTCGATGTCGAGTAGCACGGCGTCGACGCGTGCCGGGGTGCCGCCGCCGAAGCCTGAACCCGCTGCTACCAGGGCGAAGAAGTCGCCGTGCACGAGGTGGCAGCGGGGGTCGTCGATGATGGGCGGACTGAGGGGGAGCAGCTTCTGCTCGTGCCAGTCGATGACGGCCTCGAGCGCCTCGACGACGTGCAGGGACCGCGTCCGCGGGTCGAGGAGGGCGGCACCGGCCGTGTAGCCGAGCCCGAGGCCACCGACGACGACGTCGAGCTTGTCGGTGCCGACGGCGGCGAGCCCCAGGGTCGCGAGGGCCTCCTCGGCCACGGTGAACAGGCTCGACATGAGGTACTCCTCGCCCAGCCGCACCTCGTAGACGTCGACCTGGAGCGTCGGCTCGAGCCGTCGGCGCAGGCTGATCTCGCCGATCGGCGTCTCCCGCCAGTCGAGCTCCTCGAACCGCTTGCCCACTCCGGGGTCCCCTCCTTGGTCAGATCGGTTGCTTCCCTGCTGATGTGTGAGCTGGGACCGCCAGCGCACGCTCGCAGACCGGCGGCTGGCTCAAAGAGGAGCAGGGAAGGTCAGAAGAGGACGGCGCCGACGGTCCTGGCCTCGAGGTCGAGCAGCCAGCGCTTGGCGTGCAGGCCCCCGGCGTAGCCGACGAGGGTGCCGTCGGCACCGATCACCCGGTGGCACGGCGTGACGATCGCGTTGGGGTTGGAGCCGTTGGCGAGACCGACGGCACGGCTGGACACGCGGGGGTCCTCGCCGATCGCGACGGCGACGTCGCCGTAGGAGCAGGTCGTGCCGTAGGGCACATCGCGCAGCGCGCCCCAGACCCGCAGCTGGAAGCTGCTGCCCCGCTCGTCGAGGGGGAGGTCGAAGTCCTGGAGCTCGCCGGCGAAGTAGGCATGCAGCTGCGCGCGAGCCGCCGGGAGGCAGTGCGC
>JAWWOJ010000156.1:0-4113 GCA_033851885.1 Frankiales bacterium
CTCGGCCGCATCGATGGCGGCCCGGGTCTAAACACCTGCGTCATCCTCGGCACAAAAAGAGGCACGATAAGTAACTGCGTCGCCCTATAGGACATGCTGAATTATTCGACCAGCCTCCGGCCGGCACAGCGCAGCTGCGCGATGTCCGGCGGGTCGGGGTGCCGATCCGACTCGGGGGCCCGGACATGGTGATCGTGCAACTAGGTCTCGAGGCGGGTCAGTCCGCGGCCTCGGTCGACGGACTACTGGTGTGGCGGCAGGGCCGGCACAGCTAGCTACTTCGACCTGAAAAACCGTTCGTGATCGTGGCGGCGCTCGCCGGGTGGTGCCGACTCGTGTGTGGTGGCTGCCGGTGTTAGCGGCGTCGATCCGTTGGGTGCCCTGTCATGAGGCGAGCGCTCCGATCTTGACCAGGTTGTGGGCGAATACGCCGTGTCCGCACCAGGTTCGGGCGCCGTTGATGCCGGTGAGTTCGGTGCGGTTCCAGCCGTAGCTGCGTTTGATGTGGTTGATCCGGCCTTCCGAACCGGTCCGCCATTTGACCTTCTCGCGGAACGCTCGCCGGTGTTCGAACTCGCGGCGCGCAGCGCCGGGTTTGCTCTTGCGTGGGATCGCGACGCTGCGCACCCCGAGTTCGTGCAGCTCCTCTTCGACGCGGGCTTCGCCGTATCCGCGGTCGGCTGTAACCGCGCGTGGTGCACATCCGGCGCAACGGGTGATCCGCTCGATCGCCGGGGATCGTGGATCAGCCAGGACGTAGCCTCGGCGATTGCGATCTAGCGGAATACACGGCTCGTCGACATGAGCTGACCGTATGCCCACCGTGTCGAGACCGCTGCCTCAGTCTAACGGTCTGCGACACGTCTCACGTTTGTACAGCGATGCTCCCGGGGGCTCCGGTTGGGGACCGCCGATCATCGAACGCTGGCGCAGCTCGGGACCAGCCAGGACAGCCGCGATCCGTGGACAAGCTGATCGCGCGATCTTGCCGCGTCGTAGGGGGCGTCTGACAATTTACGGCTCGATGATCAGTTGGACGCCGGCGCTGTTGGCCGCTACGGCCAATCGCCGATCGAGGGTTCGCGAGCGCGCTCGGAGCCGTTCCGTGAGTAGCGAACTCAAGCGGCCAGATTGCCGGAACGGCAGCTTGCACGTCGCGGAGCCGATCTAGCACGGCATCCGTCGCGTCGGTTGCCTCGTCCTCGAAACACCATGCCATCGTCATGGCCGTATCGATGATGAACGCGCTCAACAGTTCGATCCCGCGCACCGCTGGAACCTGGCCGCCGGCGAACTCGTCGAGCGTCGCCGCCCGAGTGCGGCCAGCAAAAGAACGCTGAGGTCAGATGACTGCCGGGCCGCGACCGAGGAACCGCCCGGCCAGATAGTCAGCGCCTCGTGCATGAAACTGGCGCGACCTTGCTTCGTCGAACCTCTATGGAGAGACGGCCGAAGATGTTTAGTATCGCAAGAGGCGTCGGGAGTCTGCTCGTGCTCGATCGGCCAGATCCGCGTATCAGCCTCGAGATGCAACGCTCCCATCAGGGCGTGGGGGATCCGGGGGGGCCGGTAGCCGGAGTCTACGAATTGGGGGTAAGGCCCGGCGCGTCTGATGTGGGGAGGGGGTGAATCTGTTGAATATGACCGCGCCCGGGGTCACCGGCTTGGGTGTGCAGTTGTTGGGCCCTGTGCAGGCGTGGCGGGACGGGCGTGAATTGGAGTTGGGTGGGCCGATGCAGCGCGCGGTGTTTGCGGTGTTGGTGTTGCGGGTTGGTCGTGTGGTGAGCAGGTCGGAGTTGATAGATGCGCTGTGGACTGCGGCTCCGGCAAGTGCTGGGGGCAATGTGCATTCCTACATTTCGGGGCTTCGGAAGGTGCTGGAGGCGGTCGCGTCGCGCCGAGACGTGTTGGTGAGTACTGGGTCAGGTTATGTGCTGCGGCTGGCTGATGAGACGGTCGATGTGCGGGTGGTGGACAGTGCATGGCAGCGGGCTCACATAGCGCACGCAGTCGGTGACGGGGCTGCGGTGGTGACGGAGCTGGAGGGTGGGTTGGCGTTGTGGCGGGGGGTGCCGCTCGCTGGTCTCGAGGTGCCGTTTGCTGAGGCCGAGCGGGCCCGGTTGGCTGAGCTGCGGTTGTCGATGGTGCAGTTGCGGGCTGAGGTGTTGCTGGAGTTGGGTCGGGCGAGTGATGCCGTGGCGGGCCTGCAGGAGGTCGTTCTCGCCGAACCCTTGCGGGAGCGGTTGGCCGCACTGCTGATGCTGGCCTTGTATCGGGGCGGGCGTCAGGCGGACGCGTTGGCAGTGTTCGACCATGCGCGCAGATCGCTCGGCGAAGACCTTGGAGTGGTCCCCGGCCCGGAGTTGCGGTTGTTGCAGCAGCGGATTCTTCGATCGGCCCCGGACCTGATGACTGGCAGGGTCGCCGCGGGGTCTGTGGTGCCGGGTGCGGTCAAAGTCAGCACAAGGGGCACGATTCCGGCGCAGTTTCCGATTCAGGTCACGGGTTTTGTCGGTCGGGTTGAGGAGTCGGCGACGCTGAGTAAGTGGTGTGCGGCCGATCAGGAGGGGAAGCGAGCCGTACTGCTGGTCACCGGGCCTGGCGGGGTCGGTAAGACGGCGTTGGCGGTTCGGTCAGCGCAGTTGGTGAAGGATAAGTTTCCCGATGGACAGTTGTATGTGAACCTGCAGGGGTTCAGTCCGGGACCGCCGATGCCGACGGGTGTGGCGTTGAACCAGTTGCTGCGTGCGCTAGGGGTAGATGCGGCCCAGGTGCCGGCGAGTGAGGCCGAGCAGTCGGGGCTGTACCGGACTCTGCTGGACGGCAAGCAGATGGTCATCGTGTTGGACAATGCGCGCGACAGCGGGCAAGTCGAGAGCCTGCTGCCGGGCACCGGGGGTTGTCTGGTGTTGATCACCAGCCGGAATGGTCTAGGTGGTCTGACAATCCGGTTCGGCGCTCGCCGGTTGAGCTTGGGCCCCCTGGACGTACGGGAGGCAGTGGCGTTGCTAGCGGAGACGATCGGCGCGGAGCGGGTACACACCGAACCGGACGCGGCCACGGAACTGATCGCGTTGTGCAGCTACTTGCCGCTGGCGATCCGCGTCGCTGCAGAGCGGGTCGACCGCCGCCCGAAGATGGCCCTGTCCGAGCTGGTCGGCGAGTTGGCGGATGAGCGGTCCCGTTTGGATGCCTTGGATACCGACGATGACGCCCTGGCCAGCGTCCGAACGGTGCTGTCCTGGTCCTACCAGGCGCTCAGCCCGGCGCAAGCCTCAGCGTTGCGGCTGCTGGGCCTACACCCCGGGCCCGAATTCAGCACGCCCGCGGCCGCGGTCCTCATCGGCGACTCCATGACCGCCAGCGCCCGGTTGCTCGAGGCTCTGGCCGCCCAGCATCTGCTCGAACCCGTGAGTGGTGACCGATATCGATTCCATGACCTACTCCACCTCCACGCGGCGGAATTGGCCGCCACCGAGGAGGAGCCAGCCGCCCGCAGGCTCGCCACCCGGCGGCTGCTGTCCTGGTATCTGGCCAGCGCCGAAGCTGCCCGCGACGCCTTTTACTCTGGTCAACCGCCGCAAACCCCGGTACCAGCGGATCCGATCGACCCGCAGTACCGGCCGGTCCAAATCCGCGACTTCCAAGAGGCCATGAACTGGTTCGATCTGGAACTTTCCAACCTGATCGCGGTGGCCCGCCGCGCCGCCGACACCGACAACCACGACCTGGCCTGGCGTCTCCCCTGCGCACTGCACGGATTCTTCTACCTCACCAAACATTGGACTGAATGGCTCGCCATGCATCACATCGGCCTGTCATCAGCCGAGCAGCTGGACGACAACCTTGGCCAGGCCATCATGCTCAACAACCTCGGTCACTCTTACTGGGATTCCGGTCGGCCCGAACTCGCGGTCGGTTACCTGCGGCGGAGCCTGTCTTTCTACTCGCAGACCACTGACCGCAGCTCCGAGTTTTTGACCCTCACGATGCTGAGCGACTGCTTGGGATCCCTAGGGCAAGCGGACCAGGCCCTGACGTACGCGCAGCGGGCCGTTGCTTCGGCCCGCAAAACCGGCAACCAGCGTGGCGAATCGTATGCCCTAGGTGCCG
>JAWWOJ010000158.1:0-6554 GCA_033851885.1 Frankiales bacterium
CGGCGTCCGGGCGGACCGTCCGCTTCGGCGACCACCTGCAGCAGGTCGCCCAGCTGTCGGGGGCGCTGTCGTCCGAGCTCGGAGTGTCACCCGAGGACCGCATCGCCGTCATCGGCCTCAACAGCATCCCGTTCCTGGAGCTCTGGCATGCCAGCCTGTTGGGGGCTGCGGTCATGAACCCGCTCAACATGCGCTTCTCACCCGACGAGCTCGCCTACGTCCTCTCGGACAGCGAGACCGAGGTCTGCTTCGCCGACGCGACTTTTGCGCCCCTCATCGCCGGCATCCGCGGCCGCACGAAGCTCCGCCACGTCGTGCTCATCGGGGACGGGGATGTCGAGCACGACCTCAGCTACGACGAACTCGTCGGCAGCGGCAAGGCTCAACTCCCCCCGGAGCCGGACGAGAAGTCGCCGGCCGCTCTCATGTACACCGGCGGTACGACCGGCATGCCCAAGGGGGTCGTGCTCAGCCAGCGCGCAGAGGTGCTCAACCAGTACCACTACGCGATGGAGGTCCCCTGGATCACCGACCAGCCGGCGATGGTCACGACGCCGATGTTCCACGGCGCGTCCATGCTCGGCATCGCCGGTGCGCCGATGTTCGGGGTGCCCACCGCGACCATCCCGAGCTTCGACCCTGGCGCGTGGATCACGGCGGTCGAGACGCACCGGGTCGGCTTCACGGTCCTCGTCCCCACGATGATCGCGATGATCCTCAACCACCCCGAGTTCACGCCCGAGCGACTGTCGGGTCTCAAGCGCCTGGTGTACGGCGGCAGCCCCATGCCGAGCGCGGTGCAGGAGCGGCTCCTCTCGGCGCTGCCGCACACCGAGGTCATCCAGGGCTACGGGATGACCGAGTGCTGCGCGATCGCCACCAGCTTCAGCGACACCGACCATCGTGGCGGTCAGCGCCGCGGGTCCGCAGGTCGTGCCCTCCCAGGTGTGCAGCTGTCGATCCAGGACGACGCCGGTGAGTCACAGTCCGCCGGGCAGGTCGGCGAGATCTGCGTACGCGGCGGCAATCTGCTCACCGAGTACCTCAACAAGCAGGCGGCGACAGCGGACGCGCTCCGCGACGGCTGGTACCACTCGGGCGACATGGGATACCTCGACGAGGCGGGCTACCTCTTCCTCGTCGACCGGGCCAAGGACATGATCATCAGCGGCGGCGAGAACGTCTACTCGATCGAGGTCGAGAACGCCCTCACATCGCACCCTGCGGTGCTCCAGGCGGCCGCCATCGGCATCCCCCACGACGTGTGGGGCGAGACCGTGCACGCCGTCGTCGTCCTCAAGCCCGATGCGACGACGACCGTCGAGGAGCTCGTCGAGCACTGCCGCGGCTCGATCGCCGGCTACAAGGTGCCGCGCACCATCGACTTCCACGAAGGACCGCTGCCCATGTCCGCCGCAGGCAAGGTGCTCAAGCGGGAGCTACGGGCGCCCTTCTGGGACGGCCACGACCGAGCCATCAACTAGGGAGCACCATGTCCGTCAGCCTGTCCAGCACCATCGATCGCGAGGACGACGAGCGCCAGCTGCTCCGCAAGAGCGTGGCGTCGGTCGCCGGCCAGTTCGGCCACCGCTACTACCGGCAGAAGGCCGCCGAGGATGGCCGGGCCCACGAGCTGTGGTCCGCGCTCGCCGAGTCCGGCTTCACGTCGGTCAACCTGCCTGAGGAGTACGGCGGCGGCGGGGCGGGACTGACCGAGCTCACGGTCGTCTGTGAGGAGGTTGCCGCGACGGGCGCACCGCTGCTGCTGCTCATCGTGTCCCCAGCGATCGCGGGCTCCGTGATCGCGAAGTTCGGCACCGAGACCCAGAAGGCCTCCTGGCTGCCGAAGTTCTGCGGTCAGGGTGACCCCTCCTGGAAGATGGCGTTCGCCATCACCGAGCCCGACGCCGGGTCCAACTCGCACAACCTGTCGACCACTGCTGTGCAGCAGGACGACGGCAGCTGGCTGCTCAACGGCAACAAGACCTACATCTCCGGCGTCGACGAGGCGGAGGCAATCCTCGTGGTCGCCCGGACGAGCAAGGACGAGGTCACCGGCAAGGGCCTGCTCTCGCTGTTCATCGTCGACGTCGACTCCCCCGGGCTCAGCACGTCGGTCATCGAGACCGAGGTCATCGCGCCGGAGAAGCAGTACGCGCTGTACTTCGACGACGTCGTCGTACCTGCAGAGCGCCTCGTCGGCGAGCCGAACGACGGTCTGCGGCAGATCTTCACCGGCCTCAACCCCGAGCGGATCGCGGGCGCTGCGATGCTCAACGGCATCGGTCGCTACGTCCTCGACCGGGCCGCGCAGTACGCCCGCGAGCGCGAGGTCTGGGGTGTGCCGATCGGCAGTCATCAGGGCATCGCCCACCCGCTCGCGGAGGCCAAGATCTACCTCGAGCTCGCCCGCCTCATGACGACCCGCGCGGCGGAGCTGTACGACGCCGGGCTCGACGCAGCGGAAGCCGCCAACGTCGCCAAGTTCGCAGCAGCCGAGGCCGCCCTCATGTGCGTGGACCGCGCGATCCAGACCTTCGGTGGGAACGGCGTCGCCGTCGAGTACGGCGTGATGTCGATGTATGGCATGGCGCGGCTGCTCCGGATCGCTCCGGTCAGCAGGGAGATGATCCTCAACTTCATGGCGACCCACTCCCTCGGGCTGCCGCGTTCGTACTAGCGCTCAGGCTCGGACCAGCGACCGGGGCTGGTCTTCAACGGGGTACGAGGACGGTTCGTGCTTGGATCCGGGCGGCGGGATGATGCCCGAGACCAGCCGCACGATCACGGCCACCGACCCGATCGTCAGCACCGCCGCGAGCCGGGTGATCCAGGCGTGCGGGTGATCGAGGTGGATCGCCAGAATGGTGGTGAAGCCGGCGCCGAAGTTCACGCCCAGCATGGTGACCGGGAAGACCCAGAACAGGCTGAGCAGCTGCCAGGGTGACGTCACCCGGTGCCGAAGCTGGCAGGCCACCATCGCGAACGTGATGGTCTGGCCGGCTTCCAGCACGCCGATCACGAGCGGGTAGTCGAAGACCCGGAACACGTGCGGACCCCAATAGGTGTAGGTCCCGATGTTGATGCCGACCATCTCGAAGACGCACGACTCCAGAAGCTCGAGACCCGCGAAGGCCCAGACCTTTCCAGGCGTCAGGGTGCCTCGCCAGGCCGCGCGCACGACGTACATGGCGGGCAGCGCGTAGAGGATCGCATAGCCGCTGTGCGCCCACACCGGCTGCGGGATGCCGAACGCGGTGAAGGTGTGGTCCATCTGTCCGTCGCTGTAGAACCAGAGCGAGAACATCACGTCGTACAGGGGCTCAGCGAAGGCCGCAACCATGGCGGCGAACACCATGACCACATAGATCGGCGAGCGGTCCTTGCGGCCCAGCCGCCAGGCGACTCCGACCAGCACCACGGTCAGCGCCCAGCTGACGTAGGTGAGCACGGCCTGACCCGTGTGGTTCAGGGCGTGGTGCATGACGTCCTGCGGGGTGAGGCCACCCATGACTGTCTTCCTCTCAACAACCAGCGACGAGCAGGACGGCTAAGCGAGCTTGCGGAGCAGCTTCTTGTCGCGGTCGCTGTAGGGCGGGTAGATCATCCGCAGGTCCGGCTTCGTCGGCATGACGAGGGTCGCCTTGCGATGACTGAAGGCCTCGAAGCCCCACTTGCCGTGGTAGGCACCCATCCCGCTCTCTCCGACGCCGCCGAACGGCAGCTGCGGCGCGAGCACGTGCATCAGGGTGTGGTTGACGACCGTGCCGCCGCAGGGGATCTCGTCCATCACCCGTCGCTGCTCGGCCTTGTCGTTGCTGAACAGGTATGACGCCAGCGGCTTCTCACCCTTGTTCACGTAGGCGATCGCGCTGGACAGGTCCCGGACCCCGATGACCGGCAGCAGCGGGCCGAAGATCTCGCCGGACATGACCGGTGAGTCGGGTGCCGGGTCAGCGAGCACCGTCGGCGCAATCGCGGTCTGCCCTGTCGTACCGCCCTTGACGACGCTGCCGGACTCGAGCATCGCGGCCAGCCTGGTGAACTGGCGCTCGTTGACGATCGGCTGGTTGTCGGCCTCGCCGGACCGCATGTCGGTGATGGCCTTGTCCAGTTGCTCGACGAAGCGGTCGCGCACGGAATCCTGCACGAGCACGTAGTCGGGCGCGAGGCAGGTCTGCCCCGAGTTGATGAGCTTGCCCCATGCGACGCGGCGGGCCGCGACGGCGAGGTCGGCCTTCGCTGTGACGATGACCGGGCTCTTGCCGCCCAGCTCGAGGATCACCGGCGTGAGGTGCTTGGCAGCAGACTGCATGACCTTGCGGCCGATCTCGGTGCCGCCCGTGAAGAAGACCAGGTCGACACGCGCGTCGATGAGGTGCTGGGTCACGTCGGCCTCGCCCTCCACGACGGCAAGGGCATCGCCGTCGAGGTACTGCGGGAGCAGCTCGGCCATCAGCGCGGAAGCAGCGGGGGCGTGCTCGGACGGCTTGAGCACGACGGTGTTGCCGGCGGCGAAGGCACCGACCAGGGGGCTGAGGCAGAGGTAGAACGGGTAGTTCCACGGGCCGATGACGAGCACGGTGCCGAGCGGCTCGTACCGGTACTTGGCCTTGCCCGGCATGAGGGCGAGCGGCACGGAAGTGCGCTTGGGCTTCGCCCACTTCTTGAGGTGCTTCACCGCGTACCGGGCCTCCCCGACCGTGGACGCGACGTCGCCGAACCAGGTGTCGTGGGCGTTGCGTCCGAGGTCGGAGGCGAGCGCCTTCGCCATGTCGGCCTCGCGCTCCTCGCAGAACCGGATGATGCCCTGCAACTGGCGCAGCCTCCAGTCGAGCGAACGGGTCTTGCCCGTCGCGAAGGTGCTGCGGAGGCGGGCGACGACGGCCGCAGCCTGGTCGGCGCCGTGGGCGGGAGTGACGGCGGGAACGTCAGCCACAGATGTCATCAGGGAGTCCTCGAGGAGACGGGTGTTGCAGTTCCGGTCATGTTTACATCCGATAACGTGGCCTGGGAAGACCCCCACACCAGGAAATCATCCTCTTCCACCCCACTCGTGGGGCGTGCACACCTGACACCGCCTCGGATATTGACTGTTCGAGTGATTCGCCATTAACTCTGCGCATGACTCTGGATCGGGTAGCCGCCGTCAAGGCCGAGCGCAACGCCGTCGTGAGCTTCCTCCACCAGCTCGATGACAGCGATTGGGCGCGCCCCAGCACGTGCACGGGATGGACGATCAAGGACGTCGTCTCCCACCTGGGTGCCGCCGCGCACGGCTTCTTCACACCGTGGGTCGTCGGGTTGATGGTCAACGGTGACGTCGAGGCTCACAACGACCGTGACGCCGACAAGCGGCGGGACTGGGATCCCAAGAAGGTCCTCACGGAGTACGAGAAGTGGAGCAGACGGGCTGGGGTGGCGCATGCTGCGCTGCAGAAGCCAGGTCTGCGGTCCCTTCCCATCCGCTTGGCAGAGGTCGGCACCTACCCCGCCTACCTGCTGACCAGCGCGATCGTCTTCGACAGCGGCCTGCATCTGCGCCACGACATGGCGAGCGCCCTCGGTCGCAGCACCAGTCCGACTGACGACAACCGGCTCGGCTGCACCCTGGAGTGGATGTTCGCCGGCCTGTCCCCCATGACCGGCGACGCCTTGGCCTGGCTCGAACGCCCGCTCGAGGTCAACCTGGTCGGCGGCGGCGGCGGGACGTGGACCGTCGCCCCGGGCAAGAACGGACGCGTCTCGGTCAGCGCGGGCACGGTTGGCGACCCGATCGCCGCCGTCGAGGGCGACGCTGCCACGTTCCCCGTGTGGGGGACGCGCCGGCAGGCATGGCGGGACGCCGACGTCAGCCTCAAGGGCGACGAGGAGATCGCCGCCCGCTTCCTCGACGCGATGCGCATCATCTAGCACCGCCCCCTACCGTCCCAGGACTGGTTGCGGGATGGGTACAAGAAAATGTTTGCGGTCATTCACATCGCCGGTTACCATGGGGTGACTCACACAGGTGTGACCCCCCTGACACAACCTGACCTGCAAAGCACGTGGCCTACACGTCGTGTGCGAGAGCCACACCTGAGTCGCTCCACGATCACGTTAGTGCTTGACAACATCATCTCCGCAGTTCACATCGGCAGCAGCACCCGACGAGGAGGCAAGCGTGAGCACGTTCAAGGACGCCGACGAGGTCTACACCTACATCGGCAAGGCGTTCGACCTGGCGGTCACGGACGAGACCTTCGTCGAGGCCACCAAGGACGGCAACCTCGTCGTCCTCATCACCCAAAGCGACCCCGCTGCCACGATCCTCGTGGACTTCCCGGGTCAGAAGGTGCTCTGCGGTGACGCCGCGGTGGGCGCCCCTGCGACCGTCCAGCTGAAGATGAGCTCCGACAACGCCAACAAGTTCTGGCAGGGCAAGCTCAACTTCACCCTGGCTCTTGCGCAGCGCAAGGTGAAGCTCGAGGGCAAGCGCTCGACAGCCCTCGCACTGCTGCCCCTCACCGAGTCGATCTTCGGCAAGTACAGGGCCCTGCTCTCCGAGGCGGGCC
>JAWWOJ010000210.1:0-6369 GCA_033851885.1 Frankiales bacterium
GCAGGTCGCCGTCGAACAACGAGCCCGTCTGGTGCACCAGCTCGGGCAGGATGCCGGCACCGGCGAGGACGCTCACGTGGTAGGGGTGGTTGTGCACGACGACGCGGGCATCGGGCCGGCGACGGTGCAGCTCGGTGTGGATGTGGATCGCCGGCGTGACGTCCCACTTGCCCTCCAGCACGCGGCCGTCGGCGTCCACCCGGCACAGGTCGGAGGCCGTCACCTCCTCCCACCACAGCCCCCACGGGTTGACCCACATCGAGCCGTCCTCGGTGGGAGCCCACGTGATGTGGCCGGCGATGTTCTCGCTGAAGCCGCTGCGGGCCAGGACCCGGAACGAGCAGGCGAGCTGCTGCTGGAGGGTGAGCTCCACCCCGATGCCCGGGGTGATGGCCGGCGACCAGACGTCGCGCCCGCCGGCGCGGACCTGTTCTACCGCGGTCATGACTTCTCCAGGAGGGTCGTGAGCAGCTGCTCGATGCGTTCGTTGGACGCGCGGGTGCCAGCCATCTCGGCGTGCAGCCGGGTCAACCAGAAGGCGAAGTAGCAGAACCCACCGGCGATGACGAGGCAGCCGCCGAGGATGCCACCGCTGATGAGGTAGGGGATCTGCTCGAAGACATAGATCGTGTGTGAGGCACCGAGGTACCCGAGCAGCACCATCGCGAGCCCGAGCGAGACCGAGGCGCCCCCGACGAGGAACAGCGCCTTGGACCGGTCGGTCGACGTCTTCCCGCGCAGCCTCGTGGCTCGTTCGGTGAGGTGCTGGTACCTCCCGGCCATGTCGGCTGACAGCTCGCTCATGCGTCCTCCTCAAGGGGGCAGCGGACGGGTCGGGGTTCGACGAGGACGAGGCCGGGCGCACGCCACATCCCGCCGAGGAGCAGGGCGGCTCCGAGGGCGACGAGGAGGACCGACCACGGAGGAGCGGTGGTGCCGGAGGCGACCGGCTCGAGCGCCTCGGTCCCTGGGCCAGGCGAGCTCAGCACCGGTCCGGGAGCGGCTGAGGTCGAGGGCACCGGCGCGGTGCCCAGCGGGGCCTGGCCGGGCTGCGGCACGACCGGCGGTGCGGCAGCCACGATCGGAGACAGCCCGGCCGGCAGGGGTAGCGGCAGCAGTGACGACCGACTGGCACCGCTGAGCACGCGGGAACCGCCGAGGCTGGCGGTGAAGACGTTCACCGAGCCCGGCGGCTTCCAGACCATCGTCAGCGACCCCGCGTCATAGCTGATCGTGCCGGCGTCGCGCGTCTGCGTCGGAGCGCTGAGGGCGATCGTCATGCCGAGGGCGTGCAGCGCCGAGTTGACCGTCGCGACGGCCGCCGGCGGGACCGCGCCGTGCCGCGTCGACACGGTGACGCCGTGGTCGTCGACGACCACCGGGATCCCCGCGACAGTCATGCCGCTGACCGTGGTCTTGCCCTTGCCCGTGGCGGTCAGGCCGTCGGTCACTGCCTCGGCATGCGAGACGACCGAGCCGATCTTGACGACGCCGCTTGCCAGGCTGACGTCCTTGGCGGTGCTGTCGGCCGTCACGGTGCCGGTCTGTCGACCGAGCACAGCGGTGCTGGCGCTGGAGGTCCGCCCGAAGCCGACGAGCACGCCGGCGGCGCCACCGTCGAGGAGTGCGTCAGCGGTCGTGCGGGCACCGGAGGCGTCGGCGGCCATGTGGGCGCCCGGCACCGAGTCGTTGGTCGAGGAGTGCGAGGCGCTGCCGGTGCGGGCCTCAGCCCGCACGGGATCGTTGAGCGAGCGCACCTGCGAGGGAGCGCCGGGCTGCACGAGAAGGATCAGGGATCCGGCGTTGCCGAGCAGCGCCCCGGGCCACGCGACCGACGACAGCGCGTAGCCGACTGGTCCGCTGGTGAGGCTGACCTGGCTCTGCGGGAGATCGGCCTCGGCCTCGGGATGGGAGTTGGCGCTGGGCTCGTCCTCGGTCATCTGCAGTGCCTGCGACTGCGCCGTCAGGGTATAGCCGAAGAAGCCGCTGCCCGGGCTGTCCGATGCGTGCGCGGGAGCGAGGAAGCCGGCGGACACGAAGCAGCCGACAGCTCCGGTGAGGAGCAGGATCCGTCTCATGCCGCACCTCCGAGATAGGCCGCGGCGAGGTGTTCCTCGACCTCCGCGGGCGTGCCGGTGCGGGTGACCCGCCCCTGGGACAGGATCACCGCGGAGTCGGCGACGGCCAGCGCGGTCTGCGCGAACTGCTCGACGAGCAGGATCGCGATCCCCTGCTGCGCAAGGGTTCCCACCAGCTCGTAGAGCTCGGCGACGATGATCGGGGCCAGGCCCATGGAGATCTCGTCGAGCAGCAGCACGGCAGGGTCGACGACGAGCGACCGTGACATGGCCAGCATCTGCTGCTCGCCTCCGGACAGCGTCCCGGCCAGCTGTGTGCGCCGCTCCCCCAGCCGAGGGAACCGGCCGAAGGTCCGCTCGGCCACGTCGACGGGCCGGAGGTCCCCGACACCGGTCCACATCCGCAGGTTCTCGGCGACGGTGAGGTTGGGGAAAATGCCCCGGCCTTCAGGGATCCGGCAGACGCCGGCCCGGGCGAGGGCGGCCGCGTCCGCGCCGTTCACGTGCACACCGCCGACGTGCAAGCAGCCGTCGGTGGGGGCGATCGTCCCGCTCGCCACCTTCAGCAGCGTCGACTTGCCCGCGCCGTTCGGCCCGAGCAGGGCCACGACGGTGGCGGTCGGCACCACGAGGCTGACCCCGTGCAGCACCTCGATGCTGCCGTACCCGGCCCGCAGTCCGATGAGCTCCAGGGCGTTCATGCTGCCGACGTCCCGAGATAGGCAGCTTGTACGGCGGGATCGCGCTGCACCTCATCCGGCGTGCCGGTCGCGATGATCGAGCCGAAGTCGAGCACGTGGATCTGCTGGCAGACCCGCATGACCAGCTCCACGTCGTGCTCGACCAGCAGGATCGACCTGCCATCGCGCACGAGGTCGACGAGGAGGTCGCCGAGCGCCTCCGACTCGTGCGTGCTGAGCCCTGACCCCGGCTCGTCGAGCAGCAGCAGCCGGGGCCGCGACGCGAGAGCGCGCGCCACCTCGACCAGCCGCAGCAGCCCGGTCGGCAGCTTGTCGACGCGCTCGTGCTCGACGTCACGCAGGCCCACCCGCTCGAGCAGCTCGCTCGCGGAGCGCGCCGGCTCGGGCTCGTCCTTGCCCCAGCTGCGACGCGCCTCGGCAGCGGCGAGCACGTTCTCGTGCACGGTCAGCGAGGAGAACACCTCGATCCGCTGGAAGGTCCTGCCGAGCCCGCGACGGGCGCGCTGGTGCGGCGGCAGCGAGGTCACGTCCTGGTCAGCCATCAGCACCCGTCCTCGGGACGGCTTCTCCAACCCTGTGATGACGTTGAACAGCGTGGTCTTGCCGGCGCCGTTGGGGCCGATCAGCCCGACCAACGCAGCGTCCGGCACCTCGAGCGACACGCCCTTCAAGGCCTGTACGCCGCCGAAGCGCACCTCCACATCGTCAACCCGCAGCACGAGCCACCCCCACCCGCTGCAGGCGCAGCGCCCTCAGCTTCTCGCCCGCGTCGGCGAGCTGACCACCGACGCCGTAGCGGTTGCGTCCCAGCGCCAGCACCCCGAGGCCGGTGAGGAGGAACTGCACCTGTCCGAGTTCGGGGACCAGCTTCTGGAGCTCGGGGAACAGCGCATACGACATCGCCGCCAGGAACGCACCGGTGGGGGTGTAGAGGCCGCCGAGCGTCGCGAGCAGCAGCAGCACGCAGGAGTTGAGGAGCAGGAAGTCGTTGGGGCTGACCGACCCGTGCAGTCCCCCGAGCAGGGCACCGCCGAGCCCTGCGACGGCCGAGGACAAGGTGAACACCACGAGCCGGGTCCGCACCGGGCTGACGCCCATCGTCGCGCTGGCTGCGGGGCTGTCGTTGAGGGCGATGAGCCGCCGCCCGAAGGCACGCCGACGCAGGACGAGCAGACCCACCGAACCGACGGCGAGCACGACGGCCAGCAGGACGAAGTAGACCTGGTCGTCGGCGGTGTCGACGAAGGGCAGCCGGGGTCTCGGGATCGCCAGCGTGCCGCCGTAGCCGAGCGCGTTGTTGAAGAAGATCTGGTCCATCGCCTGCGCGAACGCGAGCGTCGCGAGGGCGAGGAACAGTCCGCGCAGGCGCACGACCGTGAGAGCCACGAGGGCACCGGCGGCCGCGGGTAGGGCGATGGCCGCGAGCAGCCCGAGGGCACCCCCGCCGGTCTTGCCCATCGCATAGGCACCGAGCCCGGCGAACGTCAGCTGGCACAGCGACACCTGGCCGCCGTAGCCCGACAGCAGCACGAGGCTGAGCATGACGAACGCCAGCACGAGACCCTGGCTGCCGATCGCCAGGTGCGCCGGGGACAGCTGTCCCGAGACGACGCCGGCGACCACGACGAAGACGACCCCCACCCCGACGGACTGGCGCAGCCCCGTCGTCCGGGGCATCCGGAGCCCGGCCAGCGAGCCGGCCCGGAGCCGTTCCTGCTTGAGGAACAGCACGGCGATGAACAGCAAGATCATGGGGATCGCGGGCCGGACGTAGTTGACGACCTGCGGCCCCGCGTAGCCGAGCACGAGGCTGCTCGAGACGCCGATGACCAGCGCGCCGGCCACGGTGGCGGGGAGGTTGCGGAGCCGGCCGGCCATGGCGGCGGCATAGCCGTTGATGACGAGCAGCGTGAGCTCGGTGACGTTGAGGGTCTGCAGCGGTGCCAGCAGCACGCCGGCGAGGGCGGCGAGGCTGGCACCCATCGCCCAGGACAGCTGCGACACCCGCTCCGGCTTGGTGCCCGCGAGGGCAGCGAGCTCCGGGTCGTCGACGACCGCGCGCATCGCGATGCCCAGTCGGGTGCGGCTGAAGAACAGCCGCAGACCCACGGCCACGGCGACGGACGTCACGATGACGAGCAGCTGGTTGTAGTCGACGACCAAGGAGAACACGGTGATCGTGTGCCCTTCGAAGAACTTCGGGAGCACCCGGGTCGTGTCGGGCGGCCAGACCAGGAACCCGACGCCCAGCAGCGTCACGAGCAGCCCGAGGGTGGCCACGAGGGTGACCCCGATCGGAGCTCCGTACAGCGGACGGATCAGCACCCGCTCGACCACCGCACCGAACAGCGGCGCGAGCACGAGCAGCACGGCCAGGAAGGCGAGCGGCGCCGGCCATCCCCAGCCCACCGACAGCTGCCAGTAGGTGAAGGCCGCCACCATCCCGATGGCCCCGTGGGCGAAGTTGAACACCCCGCTCGTCGTGTAGGTCACGACCAGGCCGCAGGCGGTCAGCGCGTAGATGCAGCCGACCACGAGCCCCGTGATGCTCAGTGCCAGGAAGGTGGTCATGGCTTGTAGTAGAAGTAGCCGCCGCAGCGGAACGACGTCGCGGGCGTGTCGGTGCGCTGCCACGCGCCCTTGACCACGCGCAGCACGATGTAGCAGGTGTTCGGCTTCTTGCCCGCCGGGTCGGCCTTGGCGAACATGCCGCCGCCGTCGAACGAGTGGATCGTGCCGAGGGCCTTGAGGAAGCCGGCGCGGGTGAGGTGCGCTCCGGCCGCCTTCAGCGCCTGGACGGCGAGCAGGGCGGAGCCCCATCCCCACGCGCTGTAGAGGTCCTCGTGCCTTGCTGCACCGGTGTTCTTCATCCACTGCTGGTAGAGGCCGACACCGGGGATGGCGGCGTCGGACGGGTTGAAGAAGGCCGCGTGCGGCTGGTCCGCGTAGATGCCCTCGGAGGCCGCACCGGCCTCGGGGATGAAGCTCGGGTCGTAGGCCGCGTCACCGGCGCCGACCGCGATGAGCTGCGGCTTCCAGTTCTGCTGCTTCGCCGCGTTGAGGACCTTCGCGATGGTGTGGGAGTCGGCGGAGACGAAGTAGAGCAGCTGCACCCCGGCATTGCGCATCTGGATGATGTCGGCGGTGAAGTCGGTCTCGCCGGGTGAGTAGTTGCGCACGTAGGACCACTTGTAGCCGATCGACTCGGCCGCCGCCCTGATCCCCTTGAAGATCTCGACGGCCGAGCCGATGTTGCCGACGAGTGAGGCCGAGTGCGTGATCGCGTTCGGGAACTTCGACTTGTAGTACTGGAACGACCCGAGCCGGTAGCCCGGGACGAGCGGGTTGAGGCTGAAGCTGTTCGGGAGCCCGCCCGCCTGCGTGCTGAACGTGACGGCCACCTCGGACATGTCCTTGTGCTGCTGCAGCACCGGCGCGCCGCAGTTGTCGTACAGCGACAGCGAGCTCACCCACCCGAAGACGTGGTCGGCCTGGGCCAGGTGCTGGGTGCGGTTCTGCCCGCAGTCGAGCTGGTCGTCCGCTGCCTCGAGCCGCAGCTGCCGGCCGTAGATGCCGCCCTGGCTGTTGAT
>JAWWOJ010000287.1:0-3515 GCA_033851885.1 Frankiales bacterium
GATCCGCTCCCCCCTGGCTGACGCATAGAGCTCGGTCAGAGGCCCCCGGTGCTGGGCGATCATGGCAGCGTCGAGAAGGACAGGTACGGCGAGACCCTGCTCCTGCACGGTCCGCGCCGCCGCCACCACCCGCGGGTCGTCGTCCTCCACGAGCAGCACCCGCTGCGGGGACGCTGCTGCCTGCGCCCGCAATCGCGCGCTCACGGTGCCCATGTCGTCAGACCGTGGCGAGCAGGTCGATCGGGACGGCGACCTCGAGGCTGAGCAGGTACTGCGCGTACGTCTTGCCCTGCGCGTCGAACTGCAGCGAGGACGTCCCGCCACCGCCGAGGCTTTCGTGCAGCAGGTAGTTGACCGCGAGCAGGTTGGGCAGCGGGTGCACGTCGACCTCGCCGTTGACGACGCCCTTGAAGTGCTGCTTCACCACGTCGCCGGTCAGGTGCTGCACGAGCCAGGCGTAGACCTCCGGGCTGCGGGCGGCGACCCCGACGTTTGCGGTGTCGCCCTTGTCGCCGGACCGGGCAAGGCACAGCTGCACGAGTGGCACCGTGACGGTCTCGCCGCCCGCGGGAACGATCGCGAGGTTCACTTCCTCCGCGACGTACGTCGACGCGTGCCCCTCCGGCACTGCGGAACTGATGCTCTCGATCGTGCCGTCCACCGCCACGGTGGCGGTGACGGCATGGCGTGGGATGAGGGCGCCCCAGTGGCCGACGACGTCGGCGACGCGCGGCCGCCCCTGGTCGGCGGGCATGGTCAATCCGGGCATCGACTGCAGCATCGAGCCGACAACCATCGGCGCGAACCGCTCGGCGATCTTGCGCTTGTCCTCGTCGCGGACGCTGACCTGCATGAGCACTTCGCTGGGCTGCTCGGTGGCAAGCGAAGGATGGCTCGCGTCCCAGCCGACCAGCTGCGTCATCGCGTGGTCGTAGAGCTCCTTGCCGCCAGCGGCTCCCCAGAAGCACTCGGCGGCCTGCTGCGCCTTGCGGAGCGTGTCCGGGCCGCTCACCAGCATCCGCCCGACGGCCCGATACCCGTTGCTGTAGGAGATCGCGACCTTCAGCTCCTCCGGCGGCGCCTCACCCCTGACGTTCGTCACGCGGACCCGATCGGGTCCCTCCTGCGACAGCCTGACGGAGTCGAAGCGTGCAGTGCAGTCGGGACTCAGGTATCCGGGTGCGCCCATCTCGTACAGCAGCTGCTCGCGCACCGTGTCCACGTTGACCAGACCGCCGGTGCCCGGGTGCTTCGTCACGACGAATGAGCCGTCAGGTCTCGCCTCGATCAACGGGTAGCCCATGTCCGCGAAGCTGGGAACGGTATCCCAGTCGGTGAAGTTGCCACCGGTGCACTGGCAGCCGCACTCGATGATGTGGCCGGCGACGACCCCGCTCGCGAGCTTGTCCCAGTCGTGGGTCGCCCAGCCGAACTCGTGGATCATCGGGGCGAGCGTGACGCTCGTGTCTGTGACGCGGCCCGCGACGACGATGGTGGCCCCGAGCTCAAGGGCCCGGACGATCGGCGCCGCGCCCAGGTACACGTTGGCCGCGAGCACCCGATCGCGGATGTCGGAAAGGGGACGACCGTCGTCGAGGTTGCGCAGCGCCGCGCCGGTCTCGATGATGGAGTCCAGACCGCCGTACAGGTCGTCTCCGGCGACCACGGCGACCTTCACCCGGTCCGTGACGCCGAGCTCCGCGGCAAGGGCCTCGATGGCTGCCGCGCAGCCGGCGGGATTCACGCCGCCGGCGTTGCTGATGACGGTGATGCCCTTGTTAACACAGTCGACCAGGACGTCGCGGAGCTGCGTGACGAAGTCCTTGGCGTAGCCAGCACTCGGGTCCTTGGCCCTTTGCTTCTGCAGGATGGCCATGGTGATCTCGGCGAGGTAGTCCATGACGAGGTAGTCGACGGGTCCGCCCGCGACCTGGCGACGGGCGGCGGTCGGGTCATCGCCCCAGAACCCGCCGCAGTTCGCGATGACGATCTTGCTCTTCGTGGCCACGGGTGATCTCTCGTTCAGGCCGGCGCGGAGGCGCGGCGGGCAAAGGGCGCCATGGCGTCGCTGAACTGCGGCGTCTGCGCGATGGACAGGAAGTGGGCGCGCTCCTCGTCGAGGTGCGCCTGCAGGGTGTTGCCGGCAGCGGCGTCGACGAGTGCGCGGACAGCCTTGACGGTGGGGAACGACAGCGCGCCAAGCCCCCGGGCGACCTCGCTCGCGGAGCTCAGCAACTCGCTGTCCTCGACGACCGCGTCCACGAGACCCCGGGCAAGCAGGTCGTCGGCCGTGAAGCGCTTGTTGAGCAGGAAGCTCGACAGCGCCTGTGGGCCACCTAGAGCGCGGGCGAGGTGGTACGACGCCCCGCCGTCGGGGGATGCGCCGACGGCGAGGTAGCCCGTGACGAACGAGGCCGACTTCGCCATCACCCGGACGTCGGCTGCGAGGGCCAGCGAGACGCCGGCCCCGACAGCGAGGCCGTTGACGGCTGCAACGGTGGGCATCGGCAGCTCGCGAAGCATCGTGATGACGCTGTGCAGCCGGTCCACCATCACGCGGATCTCCGCCTCGGCGTCGCCGTTGAGTGCGTCGTTCACACCGGCCAGGTCACCGCCGGCGCAGAACGCCCGGCCGGCGCCCGTCAGTACGAGCACCTTGGCGCCCTCCTCGACAGCGACGGCACAGGCAGCGTCGAGAGCCTCGAGCACTTCGGGCGACAGCGCGTTGCGGGTCTGCGGAGACGTCAGCGTGGCGACGCCGATGCCGTCCGTGCAGGTGTAGTGCACCGGCGGGGCATGGTGGCCACCGGTGACGGCGTGCAACTGCCGCGGCCCGGGCACCTCCGTCCCGTGCGCCCTCGTGTCGTCCATCTGAGCTCCTGTCGTGGTGCGGTGTCGTCGGTGCGGCGGGACTAGGAGGCGAGTGAACCGAGGTAGGCGTTGGTGATGGTCTCTTCGCTGATCTCCGCGGGCTCACCGGCGAAGCTGACGCGGCCGCGATCGAGGATGTAGACGTAGTCGGCGAGCTCGAGGGCGCGGGAGACGTACTGCTCCACCAGCAGCAGCGACTGGCCCCCGCGAGCGAGCTCGTGGAGGTACTCGAAGATCTCCTCGACGATCTTGGGAGCCAGACCCATCGACACCTCGTCGAGCAGGACCACGCTCGGGTCGCTCACGTAGGCGTGGCTGAGCGCCAGCATCTGCTGCTCGCCACCTGACATCGTCCCGGCGATCTGGCCCCGTCGTTCGCCCAGTCGCGGGAACGTCGTGGTCGCCTTCTGGAGTGCCGCCTTGAACCCAGAGCTCGACGCCTGCAGTTGCAGGTTGTCGCTGACGGACAACGAAGGGAAGACGCCGCGTCCCTCTGGCACATGGCACACGCCGGCGCGGGCAAGCTGGAAGGGGCGCTGACCAGTGACGTCCTTGCCGTTCAGCAGCAGCTGGCCGCCCGTCGGTCGGAGCAGGCCCGAGGCCACCCGCAGCAGAGTGGTCTTGCCGGCGCCGTTGGGGCCGAG
>JAWWOJ010000311.1:0-6665 GCA_033851885.1 Frankiales bacterium
GCTGCGATCGGCACCCTCCGTCGCACGATTGTTACCCGCCAGTTGCGGCGCAGCAATCTGACGGGGGCGTGACCTCCGCCACGTCCCGCGTCTCAGGGCCGGTGCAGCGCCGCGGCGACCCTCAGCAACTCCCCGTCCGGCAGCACGTGCGTGCGGCCGCCGGCATGGGAGCACAACTGGACCTCGTCGTCGGCGGACTCGTGCCAGCGAAGGCAGCGCACGGGGATGCTCACGCCACGCTGCTGGACGACGTCGGCGTCGTGGCCGCGAACGGTCAGGTGGCCAACTATCGGGCCGAGCACCCGCACCTCCCCCGGTAGCGAACCCTCGTCGAGACTGAGCCGGACCTCGCCGCTGACCTGCCACGTCTGCCGCGCGTACCCGAGGGCGAGCCGCGTGCGCCCGCCAAGGAACGACGCGCGCTGGTATCCCGACGGGAGGTAGCTGGTCGAGAGGTAGTCGCGCTCGTCGATCACTGGCACAAGACGATTGAAGTCGGTGACCGCGACGACTTTCCGGGTTCCGAGCGGATGCTGCAGCTGCAGGACTTGCTCAGCGACCGAATCCGCGACGGCCCCGCAACTTCGTCCACCACCGCCTGACGCGAGGAAGAAGTACGTCCCGATGCGGATGGCTGAGGCGTCCTCGGACAGGACGAAGGAACGGGTGATCGGTCCGCACTCAGCGGAACTCGCGTCGCGACCGGCCCGGATCACGAGCTGGTCATCGCTCGTCCCGGCGTACACGACCTCTACCGGCTGATCGCCGACCAGCTGGAAGGCGCTGCCGTCGACGTACACCGTGGTCGGCACGAGCGTGCTGTCGTGCGCCGACGTCGTGCTCGTGAGCCCATGTGCGATCGCCTGAAGCTGAGCGACCGATATCGGTGTGCTGCCGGTGGAGCAGAGCGCGATCGCCCGGCCCTCGTACCAGCGAAGGCACCTGGTCTGGTTGTACAAGCGGTGAGTCGTGGCGGTACCCAGGTGACCACGCACCACTACCGGATCAACGTGGTCGGGGAAAGGGCTGCCTGTCCCCGCAGGACTAATGCCCTGGATCAGCGACAGAAACGACCCGCCGCGAGAGCGCCAGCGGGCGGTGTCATAGGCGTCAGTCTGGCCCGGCGCGACATCGACCACTTCGTCGGCGCGGGTGAACGTGCTCGGCAGCGACGTCGCACGCAGCAGGGTGTCCGTCTCGAGGACCGCGACCTCCTTGCCCGACCCGGCGGCCGTAATCGTGCGGTTTCCGAGTGCGGCCCCCAGCGGCACCGTGAGGGTGCGGCTACCCGTGGACTCCGGGTAACCGAAGCAGGCCGTCGACCTGCCGAACTCGTAGAGGCCGATCCGCACATTGGACGCGTCCTGCCGCAGGAGGAAGGCGCGCATGACGAGACCGCAGCTGTTCACGTCCTGGTCCGGGATCAGGCGGAGCTTCAGCCCGAGCTCCCGGCCGCTCCGGTCACTGACCAGCGCCACGTGTACGGGCACCGCTTGAAGTAGCGGATAGCGCTTGCCGGCCACCACGACGGAGGCGGGCGGTTCGCCGACGCCGGGCAGGGGCGATCCGGAGGCAGCTGGCTGCGGACGCGCCGACGGCGTCGGGCGACCGACAGCGAGGGCGGTGCCGGCGACGACCACTAGGACGCCGAGGGCCGCGCCCACCACCTGGCGCTGTCGGCGGCGACGCACCCGACGCACCACATCTTCGAAGGGTCGTGGCGAGGCTGCGGCGACGTGCCTCTGCAGCAGCGAAGACCAGTCGGTCATGGGGTCACCTCTTCGGAGAGCAGCGCGGCGAGGGCGGAGCGCCCTCGTGACAGCCGGGACTTCACCGTGCCGACGGGCACGTCGAGGACCCGGGCGACCTCGTCCACCGGCAGGTCGAGGGCGTGGTGCAGCACAAGGACGGCCCGTTGGTCGAGGGGCAGCGCGGCCATCGCCGTACCAAGGTCGACGACGTCACCGGAGGGAGCGGGTACGACGGAACGGTCGGCGAGCACGGGTAGGAACCGCGCGGCCACGGCTCGGCGACGGGCGCGGCTGATGAGCAGCCTGACGGCGACCCCGCGGACCCAGGCCTCGGGGTCGTCGTAGCGCCGAACCCTGTCCCATCGGACGACGAGCCGCGCCCATGCCTCCTGGCAGACTTCCTCGGCGTCTTCGGCCGAACCGCTCATCGCCGTCAGCAGCCCGACCAGCCGCGCCGACGTGGCGGCGTAGAGGTCGGGCAGCCCGGGGTCCACGTCCTTACACGCGTCGGCGAGGCATCAGGTTCCCGAGAAGGTGGCCTTCCCCGGGCCGTTCGCGACGAAGCTCTGCATGCCGGCCTTCTGGTCGTTGGTGGCGAACAGCCCGGCGAACAACGCCGTCTCGAGCCGGAGAGCGGCGTCGAGGTCGAGCTCGGCGCCGTCGTCGATGGCCAACTTGGCGGCACGGAGCGCGATGGCGGGACCGGCGGCCCACTGCGCCGCCAGCTCGACGGCGGCGGTGTAGACGTCAGAGTCGGGAACGACCTTGTCGGCGATCCCGAGGGCGAGTGCCTCGTCGGCCTTCACGAAGCGGCCGGTGTAGACCATCGACTTCGCCTTGGCCGGACCGACGAGCCGGGTGAGCCGCTGGGTGCCGCCGGCGCCAGGGATGACGCCGAGCAGGATCTCGGGAACGCCGACTTGAGCGCTTTCGCCGAGAACGCGGAAGTCGGCGGTCAGGGCCAGCTCGAAGCCGCCACCGAGGGCGTAGCCGTTGATCGCGGCGACCACCGGCTTAGGGAGGCGGGCGACCTGCTTGAACGTCTCCTGCAGGTTCGTGGCGTACCCGAGCATGTCGGAGTACGCCTTTGCCTCCATCTCCTTGATGTCGGCGCCGGCCGCGAACACCCGCTCCCCGCCGTACAGGACCGCGGCGCGGATCGACGGGTTGTCGCGCACCTCGGCGACAACCTCGAGCAGCTCGAGGCAGAGCTGGCGATCGATCGCGTTCATCTTCGGCCGGTCCAGCCGGATCGTGCCCACTGCGCCGTCGATCTCGAGCCTGACGAGCTCTCCCACCGGAACCTCCTCTGAAACGTCGCGCAGACCCTACGCTCGGAGCGTGTTCCGCGATTCACACGGTGTGGTCCACACCGTCAGCGCATCCGATCCGCTGGACGACCTCCCAGCTGCGGCGGCCGACGCACTGGCGCGCGTCCTGCTCGTGTCGTCCGAGGGCGATCTCGGCTCGCTGCTCGAGCGCTCGGACGCTGTGGTGGACGTGCTCGAGCGCTGGCAGGACGCCTTCTTCGCCGCCCTCCCGCCGGAGGTGGACATCGATGAGGAGGCGCGCTGGGCCGAGAAGGCCGGCATCTCGCTCTCCGACATCGAGCAGGAATGGGACGACGAGAGCGGCGTCGAGGATGAGTCGCCCGGACAGTTGCCGCTGGACGAGATCGACCTCGATGAGCTCGTCGTGTTCGACGACGTCGAGCCCGGAGCGAGCCTGCTCCACGAGGACACTGTCGCCGAGTTGGAGACGGCCCTGATGCTGTTGCCGCTGCGCACACGCCTCGAGGCGCTGGTCGCGGCAACGACGTTGGTGCACAGCTGGTGCGACCTGATGGCCGACCACGAGAAGTGCCTGGGGCACCTCGTCCTTGTACACGGCGAGAGGCCGGATCCGGCCCCGCACGAGATGCTCGTGGACCGGCATGCGATGTTGCACGCTGGACAGGCGCACCACTGAGGAGCCGCGCCGTCCCGCTGACCCTTGGAGCCCCGTGACCCTGGCACGCCCCGTCTGGCAGACCGTCGATGTCGACGGCGCCTCGTTGCGGGTGATGACCGCGGGCAGCGGCGACCCGCTGCTGTTCCTGCACGGCTGGGGGCTCTCGCCGCGGGCCTACGCCGAGGGGATCACGCGGCTCACGGGCGCCGGGCTTCAGGTGATCGCGCCGGCTCTGCCCGGTTTCGGCGGCAGCGACGGCCCACCTCTGCGCGGCATAGACATGTCGGCCTACAGCCGTCAGGTCGGTCGGCTGCTCGACGTGCTCCGGGTCGAGCACCCGGCGTTCGTCGTGGGTCACTCCTTTGGCGGCGGCGTCGGGATTCAGCTCGCCACAGACCGGCCGGAACGGGTCCGGTCGCTGACGCTCATCAACTCCATCGGCGGCGGTCCCGGAAACCGGTCCGGGCTCGTCGACGCATCCTGGTTGAGATGGATGCTCGGCACGCTGTCCGAGCTGAGCCCACGCGACATCGCCCGCTCGACACCCGGGATCCTCAGGGACTTCCTGCCCAACGCGTTCCGCAAGCCGTTGACGCTTGCGCTCACCGCAAAGCTGGCGCTCACTGTCGACCTCGCCGACGAGGCCGCGATGCTCGTCGCCTCCGGCGTACCCGTCCTGTTCTTCTGGGGAGACGACGACAAGCTGATCCTGCCGGGAGCGCTCGGCTCCGTGGTCGGCGCGCTGCCCAACGAGGTGGTCGAAGGACGGCACGGCTGGCTGCTCTCACGGCCGGAGGAGTTCGCGTCGCTGGTGCGGGACGCCCTGGTGGTGCACGCCATGCTCGAGCGCAGGAAGCGTGGCCAGGCCTTGGTGCTGCCCAAGGGCTCGACCCTCTCCGACCTGATCCCGCCAGAGCGACGCACCACGGCACGCGGTCGGCGCCTGGCTGCCCGCGCTTAGGGTTCGGCTGTGAGCGAGCGTGTGTGGCCGGGACGGCCGTTTCCGCTCGGTGCGACGTGGGACGGCGAGGGCACGAACTTCTCGTTGTTCTCGATGGCCGCCGAGGGAGTCGACCTCTGCCTGTTCGACGACCGCGGTCACGAGACGCGGGTGCCGCTCGAGGAGTCGACCTACCACGTCCGGCACGGCTTCCTGCCGCAGGTCGGCCCCGGTCAGCGCTACGGCTACCGGGTCCGCGGGCCCTTCGACCCGTCACAGGGCCACCGGTTCAACCCGCACAAGCTGCTCGTCGACCCTTACGCCCGGGCCATCGAGGGCGACTTCCGACTGGACCCGGCGGTGTTCGGCTCTGCCCGCGGACGCGACGACCAGCGGACCGTCAAGGACAGCGCCCCCTACGTGCCCAAGTCCGTCGTGGTGCACGACTCGTTCCCCTGGGGCGACGACCATCGACCTGACCACGCCTGGTCGGACACGGTCATCTACGAGCTGCACGTCAAGGGCTTCACCGCTCGGCACCCGGACATCCCTCCTGACCTTCGAGGCAGCTACGCGGGGCTGGCGCACCCGGCGGCGGTGGAACACCTCCAGCACTTGGGCGTGACGGCCGTGGAGCTGCTGCCGGTGCACCACTTCGTGTCCGAGCCGCACCTGCTGCGGCGGGGGCTGACGAACTACTGGGGCTACAACTCGCTCGGGTACTTCGCGCCGCACGCTGCCTACTCCTCGAGCGGCACCCGCGGCGAGCAGGTCCGCGAGTTCAAGGCGATGGTGCGTGCCCTGCACGCTGCCGGCATCGAGGTGCTGCTGGACGTCGTCTACAACCACACCGCCGAGGGCGCACAGGACGGGCCCACCCTGTCGTTCCGCGGCATCGACAACGCGCGCTACTACCGGCTCGAGGACGACCCTCGCTACTACCGCGACTACACCGGTTGCGGAAACACCCTGGACGCCCGCAACCCGCACGTCCTGCAGCTGCTGATGGACTCGCTGCGTTACTGGGTCACCGAGATGCACGTCGACGGCTTCCGCTTCGACCTCGCCTCCGCCCTGGCCCGCTCCATGCACGACGTCGACAAGCTGTCGGCCTTCTTCGACGTCATCCAGCAAGATCCGGTCGTCAGCCAGGTGAAACTCATCGCAGAGCCTTGGGACGTCGGCGAGGGCGGCTACCAGGTCGGCGAGTTCCCGCCGCTATGGACCGAGTGGAACGGCAAGTACCGCGACACCGTGCGCGACGTCTGGCGGGGCGACGACCAGGGGGTGCGCGAGCTCGCCTACCGGCTGTCGGGTTCGAGCGACCTCTACCAGGACGACGGTCGGCGGCCTTACGCGTCCATCAACTTCGTGACCGCGCACGACGGCTTCCCGCTTCGGGACCTCACCACCTACGAGCACAAGCGCAACGATGCCAACGGCGAGGACAACCGCGACGGCAGCGACGACAACCGCTCGTGGAACTGCGGCGTGGAGGGCGAGACCGACGACCCGGCCGTCAACGCACTGCGGCTGCGGCAGGCGAAGAACCTGCTCACCACGCTGCTGCTGTCCACCGGCGTACCGATGCTGACCATGGGCGACGAGCTGCGCCGCACGCAGCACGGCAACAACAACGCCTACTGCCAGGACAACGAGATCAGTTGGGTCGACTGGAATGTGACCCCGGACAAGCAGCAGGTCTACGACCTCGTGCGGCAGCTGCTCGCCCTCCGGCGGGAGCACCCGGTGTTCCGGCAGAAGGCCTTCTTCTCCGGCGTCGACGCGGGCGAGGACGGCGTGAAGGACCTCGCCTGGTTCGGCGCCGACGGCAAGGAGCTCACCGACTCGGAGTGGTTCGACCCCTCGCACAAGACCCTCGGCATGTACCTCGACGGCCGCGGCATCAAGACCCGCGGGCCCCGCGGCGAGGCGGTGGTCGACGACAGCTTCCTCGTGATGCTGCACATGGGCGCCGATGACGTCGAGGTGACCCTGCCGCCCTCTCCCTGGGCGGAGGGCTA
>JAWWOJ010000317.1:0-3236 GCA_033851885.1 Frankiales bacterium
CGCGCGGCGTGACCGACCCCCGCGTCGACCGGCGCCTCCGCACCGGCAGCTCCCGGCTCTACGAGCAGGTCGCGCTGCCGCTGCACGCGCGATCGCGCACCGTGCTCTCGCTCGCGAACACCGCTCCGTTGCTGGTGCGGCACTCGGTGGTCTTCGTGCACGACCTCGCGGTGTCGCGCGAGCCGGCCTGGTTTGCGCCGCGCATGCGGCTCTACGCCCGGGCGGTGGAGGCTGCGGCACGACGCGCGGACCGGGTCCTCGTGCCGTCGCGGGCGGTCGCCGACGAGCTGGTGGCGAGTCTCGGCCTGACCCAGCCCGTCCACGTCGTCCGTCCCGCGACCGACCTCACGCCGGCGAGTGCGGCAGCTGTCGCCGAGCTGCGGGCCCGGCACGGCCTGGTCCGCCCGTACGCCGTGCTGCTCGGCTGGGCCGACCCTCGCAAGGACCTCGCCACGGCGCTGGCGGCGCACCGCCGGGTCAGGGCCTCGGAGCCCCACGACCTGGTCCTCGTCGGCAGCCCCCACCCGAACCTCGCGCCCGTCGAACGACCCTCTGACGTGTGCCACCTGGGCGAGATCAGCGACGACGAGCTGCGGGCGGTGCTCACCGGTGCGCAGGTGCTGCTCCACCCCTCGAGGTACGAGGGGTTCGGGCTCCCGCCGGTCGAGGCCCTCGCCTGCGGCACGCCCGTCCTCCTCGGTGACGTGCCCGCGGTCCGCGAGGCCACCCAGGATCTCGTGCCGGTGCTGCCACTCGGCGACGTCGACGCCTGGGCCGACGCGCTCGCCGACGCGCTGCGCGCGTCGCCACCGGTGCCCGTGCTGTCACCGTGGACATGGCAGGACGCCGGGGCCCAGCTGCTCAGCGCGCTGCGCTGAAGGCCGCGACCCGGGCCGCGGCCGCGGCCGCCGGACCGTGGTGCTCGGCCACCATGGCCCGTCCTCGTGAGGACAGCCCGGCGCGACCCGCTTCGTCGCTCAACACGGCAACCAGAGTGGCCGAGAACCCTTGTGTCCCAGGGGTGATGCAGACGGTCGGGTCGGCCAGGCCCTCCGCGCCCGCCGACGTCGTGACGACCGGAAGGCCGGCGGCGAGCGCCTCCAGGACCTTGGTCTTGGGGCCACTCGTCGGAGGGCACGGGAAGGCGAGCAGTGCCGCCTCCGCGAAGGCGTCGCGCGCCTGCGCGACCTCGCCCAGGACCCGGACGCCGTCGGCCCGCACGTCGGGGCAGCCACGACCTGCCAGCAGCAGCTCGGCGCCGGGCACCTGAGCCCGCACCGACGGCCAGTCGGCCAGCAGGTCGCGCAAGGCCGCAGCGTTCGGCGGCCAGTCCCACCCGGCGAGCAGCAGGGCTCGGGGCGCCGGCTGCAGCGGCACCGCTTCCACGGGTACGTCGACCGCCGCGGGCAGCCATCGGGCCCTCCCGCCGAGGGCCGCGGCCCCCCGCGGGGAGTAGGCGAGGGGCACCGTCGCGGACCGCACCGCCCGACGGTCGGCGCGGTGCCCCTGCAGGTCGTGCGCACCGACCCGGCCGAGGGCGCGGGCGTCGAGCAGGCACGAGTAGTGCACGACCACGCCGGTGCGCCGGTGCCCGGCGATAGCCGCCCACGACAGCGGGTCCTCGGCGAAGGACAGGTCCGCCTCGTCGATCAGCTCGAGGGTGCTGCTGGCCCAGCGGGGGCGAATGGCGGCACGGGCGTGGTCGAGCACCCCGTGGCCGCGGTGCACCGGCTGCCAGCTGGCCCAGCCAGGCAGCTCCTCGGCCGGCTCACGCTCCGTCCAGCAGATCGCGGTGACCTCGTGCCCGGCCGCGACGAGCCCGCTGCCGGCGGCGCGCAGCAGCCGGCCACTCGCGGTGCCCTCGGCCTCGGGGAGGTGCTCGGACACGAGCAGCAGCTTCACAGCCGGCGCACCGTGCCCACGACGAACCCGCACAGCGCCCCCAACCGCCACACCACGGGCGGCCCCCAGTGCCGGCGCTGCCCGCTGCGGACCTCGGCCGCCGCGGTCGCGACCCCGCCGAGCCGCAGCACGCGCGGCAGCAGCAGCCGGGCCCGGCTGCGGTCGGTCCGCGCCAGCCTGGCCAGTCGCGCACCCATGCCCTTGCCGTAGGCCCAGTGCAGCCGAAAAGCCTGCGCGTCGTCGCGCCACTGGACGTGCCAGGCCAGCGCCGTCGGCTCGAACCAGCCGAGGTGCCCGGCGAGCACCATCCGGTCGACGAGGTCGAGGTCCTCGGCGCTCGCGAACCAGGTGGCAGGCCCGAGCCGCTCGTCGAACCCGTCCAGCTCCTCGAGCACCGCCCGCCGCACGCGCAGGTTGCCGGCGATGCCAGGGTCGAGCGGACCGTGGCGATCCACCACGGTCCCCTGGCGATGGTCCGCGAGCGACACCGGTCGTTCGTGCGGCACTTCGTCCGGGTGCTGCATGACGCCACCGAGGACGAAGTCGGCCGACGGTGCGGCCAGGGCAGCTCGCCACCCGGGAGCGACCAGTACGTCGTCGTCGACGAACGCGACGTGCTCGGTGGTCGCGGCCCGCCAGCCGACGTTGCGCGCCCGTGACGTGCCGGGCCGGTCGGCCACGAGCACCTCGACGCCGAAGGGCGCCGCGACAGGGCCCGCCGGATGCTGCGCCGGGCAGGAGTCGACGACGAGCAGCCGGTCGTCGCGGCCGAGCTCGGCGGTCAGCGCGGTGAGGCTGCGACGCAGCAGTTCGGGCCGATCGCGTGTGGGGATGACGATCGTGAGCGCGTCAGCCACGCGCCACCTCTTCCATCACGTCGTCGACCCTGGCGACGAACGCGTCCCAGCTGAACTCCGCGGCGCGCGCCACCGCAGCCTCGCGCATGCCTGATGGCGCGCGGTCCTCGAGCACCTCGAGGACCCGGTCGGCGAAGCGGTGAGGGTCACGCGGCTCGAGCCAGCCGGTGACCCCCGGCACCACGGTCTCCCGCGGCCCACCGCTGTCGACGGCGAGCACCGGCGCCCCACTGGCCATCGCCTCCAGCGGCACGATGCCGAAGTCCTCGTTGCGGGCCGTGAAGAGCAGCAGGGCGCAGGTCCGGTACAGCTCGGAGAGCCGGGCGTCGGTCGGGTCGACCTCGAACGTCACGTCGAGGCCGACAGCCAGGGACCGCAGCTCCGCCAGGTATGGCCTGCTCTTGTCGTCGACGGCGCCCGCGACGACCAGGCGTACCTGCTTTCCCTTGCCTTGCAAGGATTCCAGCGTTTCGAGTG
>JAWWOJ010000318.1:0-9573 GCA_033851885.1 Frankiales bacterium
CGCGCAGGGTCCCCTGGCAGCCGGCCTCGATGAGGCCGTTCGTCGGTTCCATGAGGACCGCGAGGTCGGCGTCGAGCCAGTCGCGATGACGGCTGACGAGCTGCCCGAGGCCGTTGAGGTCTGCGGCCACCTCCTCGTTGTCGTAGAGGACGTATGTCACGTCGTACGCCGGGTCGGCGAGCGTGGCGGCGAGGTGCAGGAGCACGGCATCGCCGCTCTTCATGTCACTGGTGCCGCAGCCATAGAGCAGGTCGCCCTCGAGGCGGGACGGCAGGTTGTCGGCGAGGGGCACCGTGTCGAGGTGGCCGGCGCGCAGCACCCGCCTGTCACGGCCGAGGTCGGTGCGGGCGACGACGTTGTTGCCGACCCGCTCGACCGCGAGGTGGGGCAGCTGCAGTGCCTGCTCCACCGCATCAGCGAGCCGCTGCTCGTCGCCGCTGACCGAGGCGACGTCGACGAGCTGTGCGGTCAGTGCGACCGGGTCGGACAGGTCGAGGGTCACGTGCTCAGGCCGTGCCCTCGGAGCACGTCGTTGAGCTGCGCCTTGTCGTGCCGCTCGCCCTCGGCGAGGCGCTTGATGACGAGCACGCACGGCAGCCCGAACGACCCGCCCGCGAACTCCTTGGTGCGGGTGCCACCGACCGCGACGCACCAGTCGGGGACGCGTCCGCGGCCGAGCTCCAGACCTGTCTCGGCGTCGATGACGGGCATGCTCGCGGACAGGATCGTGCCGGCGCCGAGCACCGCGCCCTTCCCGACCCGGGCGCCTTCGACGACCATGCTGCGGCTGCCGATCAGGGCCTCGTCCTCGATGACCACGGGTGCGGCGTTCGGGGGTTCGAGGACGCCGCCGATGCCGACGCCGCCGGACAGGTGGACGTTCTTGCCGATCTGGGCGCAGCTGCCGACGGTGGCCCACGTGTCGACCATCGAGCCGGCGCCGACATAGCCGCCGATGTTGGTGTAGCTCGGCATCAGCACGACGCCCGGTTCGAAGAACGACCCCCACCGCGCGAGGGCGCCGGCGACGACCCGGACACCGGCGAAGGTGGTCTTCAGCGGGATGCGGTCGTGGCTGTAGGGGATGGTCGTCTCGACCATCGGCATGGTCTTGAAGCTGAGCAGGATCGCCCGCTTGGCGCGTTCGTCCACGACCACCTCGTCGCCGACGATCGTGGCCACCCGGGCCTGGCCGGTGTCGAGCAGGTCGACGGCGGCGATGACCTGCTTGCGCGCGTCCTCGTCCTCGGGGGTGAGGTCGGCGCGGCGCTCCCAGAGCTCGTCGATGGCGTTGCTGATAGGACTGTCGCTCATGTCTCTAGACCCTAGTGTCCCGCGTCCGGCGACCAGGGCCGACGCCGCTGCCGTCGGAGCCGCGCTCGGCGCCGCCTTCGCGGATGACCCGCTGTGGAGGTGGCTGGTCGGCGACCGTGCCTCGCGCCTGGTCGCAGCCATCACCGCCTCAGGGGTCGGGCGGCACCCGTCGCAGTTCACGATCACGGACGATGCGGCGGCGTGGTGGCACCCGCCGGGGCAGTGGCGGCTGGGGCTGGCGGCGACGCTGCGGCTCGCTCCCCGGGTCCTGCCGATCGCGCGGCTCGGCTCGCTGACGCTGCTGCGGCTGTCGGCCCTCGTGGAGAAGCAGCACCCGTCCGGTGCGCACGCCTACCTCGGCTACCTCGGGGCTGCCGTCCAGGGCAAGGGCCTCGGGTCAGCGGTCATCAGTCCGGCGCTGGAGGTCTGCGACGCCTACGGGTGGGCGGCGTTCCTCGAGAGCTCCAACCCGCGCAACCTGCCGTTCTACCGCCGGCACGGCTTCGTCGACCGTGAGCCCCTGCAGGTGCCGGACGGCTGCCCGACGATCACCCCGATGTGGCGCGACCCCCGCTGAAGTCCGAGGTCAGCTGAGGCGGTCGGCAGCGGCCGAGACGCGCTCGTCCGTGGCCGTCAGGGCCACCCGGACGTGTCGGGCACCCGCAACGCCGTAGAAGGCCCCTGGGGCGGCCAGGATGCCCCGGTCGGCAAGCCAGCCGACGCTCTGCCAGCAGTCCTCGTCGCGGGTGCACCAGAGGTACAGGCCGGCCTCGGAGTGCTCGACCCGGAATCCGGCCTTCTCGACCGCGGGCTTGAGCTGCTCGCGGCGCAGCCGGTAGCGCTCCTTCTGCTCGGCCACGTGGGCGTCGTCGCCGAGCGCGGCGATCGTCGCGGCCTGGATCGGGGCCGGGGGCAGCAGGCCGATGTGTTTGCGCGCTTCGATGACCAGCGCGATCGCGGTGGCGTCGCCCACGGCGAAGCCGGCGCGGTAGCCCGCCAGGTTGGAACGCTTCGACAGCGAGTGCAGCGCGAGCACCCCCTCGGTGGAGCTGCCCGACACCGACGGGTGCAGGACCGACACCGGCTCCCGTTCCCAGTCCAGCTCGAGGTAGCACTCGTCGGAGGCGATGAGCACACCGTGCTCGCGGCCCCACTCCACGACCCGCCTGAGCTCCTCCGCGGGCTGCACCCGGCCCGTCGGGTTCGACGGGGAGTTGAGCCACACCAGCCCGACCGCGGCCGGGTCGTGGGCGGTCGGGTCGTCGGTGGCCACGGGCTCGCACCCGGCGAGCCGGGCTCCGACGTCATAGGTCGGGTAGGCCAGGGCGGGCAGCAGGATCTGCTTGCCGTGCAGGCCGAGCAGCACCGGCAGCAGCGACACCAGCTCCTTGGAGCCGATGCTCGGGACGACGTTGGCCTCGGTGACGGTCGCTCCGAGCCGACGTGCTGACCACGCGACGAGGGCGCTCCGGAGCGCGGGTGTGCCGATGGTGAGCGGGTAGCCAGGCGCGTCCGCTGCCGCCTGCAGCGCCTGCTGCACCAGGACAGGCGTGGGGTCGACCGGCGTACCGATGCTCAGGTCGACGATGCCGTCAGGGTGCTGCCGCGCCTGCTCCGCGTACGGGGCGAGCTGGTCCCACGGGAACTGCGGGAGCTGTGCCCGAGCCGCCCAGCCCTGCAACGGTTCCTTCACTGCTCAGCCCTCCCGGTGCCGTCGGCGCACCGCAGTCTCGCACGCGAGGTGGGGTGCGCGACGGCGGGGTGGTCAGACCTGCAGGCGGCGCCGCACGACGAGCGCCCCGCCGAGGCAGAGCAGCGCCAGGACGGCCAGTCCGGCGGGCAGTCCGGTGGTCGGCAGCGTCGGCGTGGTGGGACCGGTGGTCGGCGTGGTCGGTGTGGTCGGCGCGGCGACGACGGCCGGCGCGAACGCCGCCTGGTCGGACAGCGTGGCCAGGCTCATCGTGATCGGCGAGCTGGTCAGCAGCCCGTTGAGCAGCGACAGACCCGGCAGCGCCGCCGCACCCGGGAGGGCGATGGCCGACGGGAGCGTGATGGCCGGCAGCGCGATCTTCAGACCGGTGACGGAGGTGCTGGCCCGACCGAACCCGCCGCTGATGCTGGTCACGGCGGTCTTGGTGAGCAGCGTGATCTGCGGCGCCGGGATCTTCAGGGTGGGCAGGCCGGGCACCGAGGACAGGACGCTGGACAACGTGCCCGTGAGGCCGTTGATCGTCGAGGTCAGCTGGGTCGCGGTCGAGCCGACCAAGTCCACCAGGTTGACCGAGCTGGTCCCGAGCACGCTGTCGAGCACGTCGGTGCCGAGCACGTGCAGCCCGGTGAGAGTTCCGCCGAGCACCTGGGCCTGCTGACCGCCCGCCTTGTTGGAGCTGGCGAGCGCCTTGCTCGAGATGCTGAGCTTGTCGATGCTCAGCAGCGGGGTGCTGTCGAGCACACCGGTCAGCAGCGCGAGCAGCGGTGCGAGAGCCGCCTGGAGCGCGGCGGTCAGGCTGGTGAGCGCCGCCTGGGCGGTCGCGACGGCGGCGGTCGCGGTGGTCACGACGCCCTGGGCGGTCGTCACGGCGGTGAGGGCAGCCGCCGTACCCGGCACGGTCGCGGCGAGGAGGGTCTGTGTGGCCGTGGGGAGCGCCAGGAAGCCGGCGACGGTGTTGCTGCCCGCGGGCAGGCCGACGAGGTTGACGGCCGGGATCTGGCTCAGCAGGCCCTGCAGCGTCGTGGTCGCGGAGGTCAGGCTGCTCGTGGCCGAGGTCAGTGTGCTGGTTGCGGTCGCGAGCGTGGCCGTGGCGGTCGTGACCTGCGCGAGCGCGGCCGATGCGGCCGCCTGCGCGGTGCTGATCGCCGAGGTCACGAGACCGAGCTGCGTGACGAGGGTGTTGAGCGTCGTCACCGGCAGCTTGGTCAGGTCGAGACCGAGCGCCGCGAGCAGGTCGGCGATGCTCGGGAGCGCCAGCCCCTTGACGACGACCGTCTTGGAGCTGACGGCACCGGTCGTCTTGCTCACGGCGGAGCTGAGGTCAAGGGTGCCGTCGAGCGGCACGGTCAGGCCGAGCACCTTCAGCGAGCCGAGGGAAGCGGCGCCGGCCCGGGCGGAGGGAAGCGTCGTGGCGGCCGCTCCGAAGACCGGGCTGGTCACCGAGAGCAGCCCGGCGAGCGCGCTCGGGCTGCTCGCGGAGGGCGACGTCAGCGGTGAGTTGGCAGGGGTGATGTTCTGCTGCCCGATGGCGGTCCCGTCGGCGACCACGGGCGTCACGGAGATCGAGGACAGTGCTTTGCCGGTCAACGTGTCGCTCGACAGCGTCAGGTCCCCCACCCGCAACGCGTGGCCGGCCGCGGTGACCTGCAGCAGCGACAGCACCGACGTCGCCTTGCCCTTGGCGGGCGTGGCAGTGGCGGCCGACGCTGAGCTGGACGCGATGCAGAGGCCTAGCGCGGCGACTGCTGCGGTGGTGGCAAGGACAGGACGTGTGCGCACGTGGGCTCCCGAGGCTGAGGCGCGCAGCAGGTGCCATCCACCCGGCGCGCTTCAGGCGAGTTTCACGGGACATGGTCCATTTCGGCCATGGCACAAAAGGACTACAGCGGGCTGGCCCGCGAGGTCACTGACCTTCGGTGTTCAGACCCTCGGGGACGGCCATCACGACGGGGTGGTCGAGGTCGACGGGGCCGACCTTCGACGCACCGCCGGGGCTGCCGATGGACGTCGTCTCGGTGAAGAAGTCGACGTTGGCGCGGTAGTAGTCCTTCCACTGCGAGGGAGTGTCGTCCTCGTAGTAGATGGCCTCGACCGGGCAGACCGGCTCGCAGGCACCGCAGTCGACGCACTCGTCGGGGTGGATGTAGAGCGAGCGCTTGCCCTCATAGATGCAGTCGACCGGGCACTCCTCGATGCACGCCTTGTCCTTGACGTCGACACAGGGCTCGGCGATCACGTAGGTCACTTGCTCAGCCATCCTCTTCGCGTTGCGGTTACCCCTCTAGTCTCGCAGACATGGTGCGCTACACCCGCGACGTGGGTCCGGGCGACTCCGGGGTACGGGTGTCGCTGCGTCGTGAGCTCCCCGAGGGCGGGTACGGCGATGTGCTCGGGCAACTCCTCTCCTGGGACGAGCTCGTCCGCATCGAGCGACGTGACGGCGTGGTGGTCGAGATCCCGTCGGCCACCGTCGTCGCCGCCAAGCGGGTCCCGCCCGCACCGGAGCGCCGGTGAGCCGGTCCCGCGAACGGTTCGCGGAGCTGGTCCGGTCGCCCGACTGCGATGTCGCCGAGGCCTGCCTGCTGATCGGGTGCGAGGTGGAGCCGGATCTGTCGGTGACGGACAGCCTCGTCGAGCTCGACGTGCTGGCCGCGAAGGTGACATCGAAGGACGTCGGTGGGCTGCAGCGCGCGCTGGGTGACTTCACGGGATCGGCGGCTGACTACGACGACCTGCGGTCCTCGCTGCTGCACCAGGTGCTCCGACGGCGGCGTGGTCTGCCGATCCTGCTCTCGGTCGTCTGGTGCGAGGTCGCAGCCCGGGCCGGTCTCGAAGCCGTAGCGCTCGGCCTGCCGGGGCACGTCCTGACCCTCGTGGGCGACACGGTCGTCGATCCGTTCAGCGGCGGGAGCGTGGTCCACGCAGCGCACGAACCCGTCCTCGATCCCGGATCGCTGCTGCTCCGGGTGCTCACGAACATCCGCGCACTCGCCGAGCGACAGGGCATGTCGCTCGACACCGCTCGCACCCGGCTGTGGGCCACTGAGCTGTCGCTTCTGCTGCCTCGGCATCCCGTCGAGCTGCGTCGCGAGCAGGGCGAGCTGCTGCTGCGCCTCGGCGCGTTCTCAGCGGGCGCGTCGGCGCTGGAGGCCTATGCAGAGGTGGTGGAGGACGCCGCCCCCGAGGATGCGGAGTCGGCCCGCCGGCACGCCAGGCAGGGACGGGCCCGACTGAACTGACGGGCCGTGGGGCAGGCTGCTGGCATGCGACGAACCGCCACCTTTGTCCTCACGGGCTGCCTGGCCCTGACCGGCTGCTCCGGGTCGTCCGGCACCAGCAGCGCGCCGACGACGTCTCCCACTCCTTCGGCAACCACCGATCCGCTGTTCCCCATCTCCTCGGCCTACGTGGTCGCTGCCGGCAAGGGCGTCGACCACAAGAAGCTGACGCAGTCGCTGTCGGCGCTGGCTGCGCTGCCGGGTGTCCAAGCCGCGTCGGTGACCGGGGCCCTGACGCTCGAGGTGCAACTCACGTTCACGATCACCCAGTCGCAGCGGGACGCGGTGCTCGCCAAGCTGCGGTCGCTTGGCACCGTGGGTGTGCCGCCCAAGAAGTAGCTCGGGAACGCAACGAGGCCCCGTCCGAGTGGACGGGGCCTCGTTGGTGTCGCTTGCCTTGTCTAGGCCTTCAGTCGGGCTGGTGGGAGGCCGGAGCCTCCCACCAGCTGTCGACTAGAAGGTGACGGTGACGCGGTTCGACTGCGTGGACAGGTTCTGTCCGTCGGAGAGCGTCTGCGCGATGAAGGTCACCGCACCCTTGGCCGCGAACGCGCGGCTGTAGGTGTAGTGGCCGTTCGCTGCCGTACGGGTCGTACCGACCAGCGTGATCGTGCCGTTCTTCACCGTGAAGAGGCGCACAGCCACGTTGCCGTGGCCGGGCACGATCGTCCCGGTGAAGGTGCCGGTCTTGCCGGAGACGCTGCCCGCGAGGGACATGGCCGGCCGGACCGAGACAGCAACCGTGCCGCTGTCGCCAGCCGCAGAGCGGGCGAACAGACGCGTGTTGCCACGCGGCGTGATCGCCGTGCTGTACACGCCGCTCGCCGGCAGGGTCACCGTGCGAACGACCTGGTAGGACGTGGCCGGACGGGTCAGCGCGTACAGCTGGATGCTGTCACCTGGAGTGCCGTGGACGGTCACGATGGCCGACTTGCCGACGTTAATCGCCGTGGTGCTGATGGAGATCGTCGGGATCTTCGTCTGCGGGATGCCAGCGACGAAGACCGTGTTGACCACGCCACGGCTCAGCTCGTTGCCCGAGCCGTCCGTGACGATGACCGTGACGGTCGCCGTTCCCGGAGTGCCGGACGAGTAAGTCGTGCCGGCCTTACCCGCGGTGCTGGTGAACTGGCCGCACGGGCCAGTGGAGCCACCATTCTGCGAGTTGCCCGCAGCGTCGTTCGGCCCGGAACGCAGGAACTGGACGCAGAGTCCCTGGACCGGGTTGCCCTTCTGGTCCTTCACCGTCGCCGAGGTCGTGACGGCGGTGTTAACCGGGTAGCTGGACTGGTTCGGGGTGTTGCCGAACGAGTAGGCCAGGTTTGCCAGGTCGACCTTGTAGAAGTTCACGGTGAACGCGTCGGTCTTGGAAACCGGCGTACCCGCCACCGTCGCGAACGTGGTGGTCGACGTGGGCGGCGGACCCGGGGCGACCACTGTGGTCGCCTTGAAGGTCGTGACCGGTGCCTGCCACGTGCCCGTGACGGTCGTGGACTCACCCGTGGTGCTGGTCGAGTTCGAGTCCGCCGTGATGACCGTCGGTGCGCTGAGGAACGAGCCCGCCGAGGTGGCGCTGCTCAGCGTGCCCAGACCCGTGGTCGTGAGCGTGACGGAAGAGGCCGGCAGCGTGATGAGGTTGCCGAACTGGTCCGTCAGGTGCACCACGAACCTGGTGCCCGTGCCGCTCGACGTCGACTGCTGGTCCTGAACATCGCCAGTCAGCTTGTCGGCTGCCGTGGCCCCGACCAGCTTGATCGCCCCGCCGTTGATGGGGGTCACACCCGCCGTGTTGAAGGGCAGGACGTTCGCCGAGGTGACCGTGCCGCCGTTGGCGACACCCGTCAGCTTGGCGAGGATCGAGCCTGCCGCGTCGAACGCGGCGTCACGGCCGATGGCGACGTTGAACGTGATGTCGCCGGTCGCGTTGGAGACCATGGTGCGGGTGGCACCCAGGCTCTTCAGGTTGCCCGCAGGCGCGCCGTCAGCGATGGCCGGGTCGAACGTGCAGGCCGCGTACGGCTCAGTCGCGTTCGTGGCCGTGCAGTCCGGCGTGAAGAAGCCGTGGTCCAGCGTCAGCGCGATGGACGTGTTCTTCAGGACCGGTGCCGTGGTCGTCCCACCCGGAACGTTGGCGTCAGCCAGGTGGTAGGTGTAGGTCGCGACATCGCCCGGGCGGACGTTGGTCGACGTGACGGCCACCGCAGCACCCGCACCCGGCTTGGTCACCGTGGCGCCCGTCTGCGTGAGCGAGACGAGCGTCACCGGCAGCGGCCGGAAGTCGATCGTCGCCGTCGCGGTCTGACCCGTCGGGATCTGGTCAGCCGCAGTGGCGGTCGGCACGTTGTCGGTCGCCGTCACCGTGACCTGCTCGGCCACCGTGTCGCTGACCGTGGCCGAAGCCACGCCGTTGGCGTCCGTGGTCGCGATGACCGTGCCGGCGTTGCCAACGAAGGTCGGCGCGGTCGAACCGGTCGGCTGGGTGGCCGTGAAGCCGCCCGTCGAGTTGCGGGTGTTCGTCAGCGTGACCTTGCGACCGACGAACGGCGAACCGTCCGCACCGAGGACCTTGAAGCCGACGGTGACGTTGGTGCCCTTCTGAGCCTGCGTGTCCAGCTTCGTGATGCTCAGCGTCGCCCACTTGAGGACCAGCGGCGCCGCCGCCACGTCCGAGGTACCGGCCTGGAAACCCGCAACGCCGTTGTTGTTGTAGAAGGCGTTGAAGGTGTCACTGCCGAAGTCGCCAGCGCTCGCGAGGTGCGAGAGCAGGAAGCAACCGGAGTTGTTCGGGTCCGGAGTCACCGTCACTGCCGGAGCCGTGACGACGGTCACGCCTCCGGTCGTGACCGACCGGGAGTCCGACACGTTGAGGTTGCTGCTGTTGGCGTTCGGGAACGCGTTGCCGTTCTGGTCCTTGGTGCACAGCGAGACGAGCGGCGTGCCGGTCGTCCCATTGCTGGTCGTGTACTCCGTCTGACCGGCGTACAGCGACTTGGCGGGCGCAGCCGCGAGCACCGTCGACGTGATCGCCGGCGTGTAGCTGGTGAGCGTCGCCGTCTGGGTCAGCGTCGGCTGCCCAGCAGAGGACGCCGTGAACGTCAGCGTCTGGCTGGGCGTCGCCGTAGCGACAGCAAACGCTGCCGAGCCCTTGGAGCCGGTCGTCAGCGTGAGGCCGGGGTACGTCGACCCGAGCTGCGTGGTGGCACCGGGGGGCGAGACAGACGCGTCGTTCGCGTCGGTGTTGACCAGGCTTGTGTCGTTGCTGTTCGCGTT
>JAWWOJ010000342.1:0-3212 GCA_033851885.1 Frankiales bacterium
GCTGAAGACGTCGGACGGCACGCCGAAACCGGCGACGTGACCGATGTGGCGCGGGCCGTTGGCGTAGGGCCAGGCGACCGCGGTCAGGATCGTGCGGGACATGTGCCAACCCTAGTGATCGCGTCCACGCAGATGAGTTTCTCGGCTGTCCGACGTCTGGGGGAGCATGGAACACATGACCTGGGCAGTTGAGGCCACCGGCCTGCGAAAGACCTATCCCTCCGGCGACGGCGCGGTGGAGGCAGTCCGCGGTGTCGACCTGCAGGTGCGGACCGGTGAGGTGTTCGGCTTCCTCGGCCCCAACGGGGCCGGCAAGTCGACGACGGTCCGGATGCTCACGACGCTGCTGACCATCACCGGTGGTACGGCGTCGGTGGCCGGCGTGGACGTGGCGAAGGACCCCGACGGTGTGCGCCGCAAGATCGGGGTCGCGCTGCAGGAGGCGGGTCTCGACCCCCGGCAGACCGGCCGGGAGCTGCTGACGCTGCAAGCCCGGTTGTTCGGCAACACCACGGCGGAGGCGAAGGACATCGCTCAGGCCCAGCTCGAGCTCGTCGACCTCGTGGAGGCCGGTGACCGCCGGGTGAAGGGCTACTCCGGCGGCATGAAGCGCCGCCTCGACCTCGCGTCGGCGCTCGTCCACGAGCCGGAGGTGCTGTTCCTCGACGAGCCGACGACCGGACTCGACCCCGCCAGCCGGCTGACCATCTGGGACGAGGTGCGCCGCATCAACGGCCACGGGACGACGGTGTTCCTCACGACGCAGTACCTCGAGGAGGCCGACCAGCTCTGCGACCGGCTGGCCATCATCGACGGCGGCCGGATCGTGCTCGAGGGCACGCCGGCCGAGCTCAAGGCCGACCTGCGGCAACGCAAGGGGTTGCAGGCGGACCCCACGCTCGACGACGTGTTCCTCGACGCCACCGGGCGCACCCGCACGAAGGTCGCCGGCGAGGTCGCGGAGGTGCAGGCGTGAAGGACACCCTGGTGCTCACGCAGCGCGCGCTGCGGGAGGCCCTCCGCACGCCCGAAGCCGTCATCCCGACCCTGTTCATCCCGCTGTTCTTCCTCGTCGTCAACGTCGGGCAGGCCGGCAAGATCTTCCCCGGCTCGTCGACGGCCTTCCTCCACGGGCAGGGGTACGCCGGCTTCCAGCTGCCCAGCTCGCTGCTGCTCGGCGCGTCCTTCGGGAGCGCCGCCATGTTCCTCGTCGAGGACATCGAGGGGGGCTACTTCGACCGGCTCCGGGCCGCACCGATCTCCCGGACCGCGCTGGTCCTGAGCAGGCTGCTCGCCGAGTCCGTGAAGGCGCTGGTCCTCACCTCCGCCATGGTGGCCATCTCGCTGCTGTTCGGCGTCCGGATCGCGAGCGGCATCGGCGGCTTCCTGCTGATCCTGCTGCTCAACGGCTCCTGGGCCGTCGTCTACGCCGGCTTCATGCAGCTGATCGCGCTGCGGACCCGCAGCGGCGCGGCCACGCAGTCGGGTGGCCTGGTGTTCTTCCCCCTGCTGTTTCTCACACCGAGCTTCGTGCCACGCGACATGCTCACCCGCCCCATGGAGATCGCCGCGTCCTGCAACCCCGTCACCTACATCATGGAGGGCCTGCGCACCCTGGTCCTGGGTGACGTCGACTGGGGGTCCGTCGGCCTGGCCTTCGCCGTCGTCGGGGCGCTCGGGGTCGTGATGCTCTTCCTCAACGTCCGGATGATCCGCAACTACGACTGATCAGGTCGGCGACGGAGCAGCGCTGGGCGACGGGGTGGGAGTGGGCTCGTCGCCCGGGATGTCGTGCTCACCGGCGCACGCTCCAGACCCGAGTCCGGAGTCGTTCAGCTCATCGACGCAGAACACGTAGCGCCCGGACGGGACATCGCTCAGCGTGGCGGAGGTCGCCGTTCGCGGGAACTCCCGCAGCTCGACCCACTCGGGGTGGTTGGGCACGAACACGGAGATGTAGAACGACCGGACAGGGGCCATGCCGAAGGGCGGGTCGCCCTTCCAGCCGTCGAGGTCGAGGTTGACCCAGGTGAGGCGGATCGTGTGCGGACCGAGGACCTCGGCGTTCGCCCGTGCCGGCCCCGCCGGGTTCGCCGCGATCGCGCCCGGGTACTCGCAGGCATGCGACGCGTCGCAGCCCGCCGGGATCCCGCGATTGTGCATCGCCCGGTCATGCGCCACGTCAGGTGGTTCGGTGCGCTCGGGGCTGGGGGGCAGGCTCGGGACCACCGGCGGCATCGTCGTGGTGCGCAGTGACCCGGGCGGCACGCTCGGCAGCGCGGACAGCGAGGGCAGCCCGGACGGCGGAGGCGTCAGCGTCGCGGACGTTGCGGGCGTCGGTGAGCTGCTGACCGACGTGGTCGTGGCGGGCTCGGCTTCTCCCAGCACTGCGACGCGATCCTGGCCGGACGCGTGCACGACCACCACAACGATCGCGGCCGCTGCCACCACCGCCCCGCCCGCGATCCAGAGATTCCGTCGCGGCCAGGGGCGTCGCCATCGACTGAACCAGCCCGCTGTCATGATCGGGATCGTACGGAAACCACGGCCTCGTACACGTCTCTTTTGGGGACTCCGAGCTCGCGGGCGACGCCGGTGATGGCCTCCTTGCGGGGCTCACCGCTTGCCTCCCGTACGGCGACGAGCCGCGCCAGCTCCTCGGGCGTCGCCTCGACGGCCACCGGGGCCGCGCCCTCGACCACGACGGTGACCTCGCCGAGCACCTCTCCCGAGAAGCGCTCGGCCAGCCCGGGCAGCGTTCCCCGGGCGATCTCCTCGTGCGTCTTGGTCAGCTCGCGGCAGACCACCGCCCGGCGGTCTCCGAGCACGGCCGCCATGTCCGCCAGGGTCGCCCCCAGCCGGTGCGGCGCCTCGAAGAACACCGCGGTACGGCGCTCAGCGACCAGATTCGACAGCCGCGCCCGCCGCTCGCCGGCCTTGCGCGGCAGGAATCCCTCGAAGCAGAACCGGTCCGACGGCAGCCCGCTGACGGCAAGCGCGGTGGTGACAGCCGAGGGGCCGGGCAGGCAGGTGACCGGAAGCTCCTCGGCCGCTGCGGCGGCCACCAGCCGGAAGCCGGGGTCGGAGACCGACGGCATCCCGGCGTCCGTCACGAGCAGGACCGTCTGCCCCTCCCGGAGCGCCGCGAGCAGCTGCGGGGTGCGCTCGGCCTCGTTGCCCTCGAAGTAGCTGACCAGCCGCCCGGTGTAGGT
>JAWWOJ010000388.1:0-2963 GCA_033851885.1 Frankiales bacterium
CACGACGGGTGGTCCTCGCACCAGGTCCTGAGACTTCGCTGCGAGGGCCGTCGATCTGCTGGGAGGGTCCCTCTACGGCCGGTTGGTCCGGTCGCCTGCGGCCATCGTGGAGGACACCCATGAGCAAGTCCAAGATCCTCGCCTTCATCGGAGCCGTGGCGCTGATGACGACCGTTGCGCACACGGCCAGCGCACAACAGGCGGCATCCACGGCCACGGCCTCGGTCGTCGCCGCCCCCACCTACTCGGCCATGGCCCAGTACTCCTCCGGTGTGCCCCTCGATGCCGCCGGGCTCTCGTTCATCTTGATCGAGGTCCGGTGCAACCTCGAGGACCAGACGCTGCAGACCGTGCCGAAGTGCCAGCCTGCTGGACCGGTGGCCGTGAAGGTCACGGCAGCTGCCCAGCGCGCCCTGGGGCTGGTCTCGCCCTACATCGCGCGAGGCGTCCTGAGGCCGCGGTTCAACATGACCTCGGGTGCGCGGCTGACGATTCCCCTCAACGTCAAGGCGCGGTTGGTCGCCGACTTGAAGAGGGCCAAGACGCTGCACCGCGGCGCGGAGTTTCCCCTCACGGTCGCCGGTCGCTTCTACGTCGGCCTGACGAGCCCGGTCGTGCAGATCATCAGTGCACCTCTCACCATTGCGATCGGCAACGTGAACGGGCCCAGAAGGGTCTATGCCTTCACCTCGAACTGGACCGGTTGGCGGCCCGGCATGCCGATGTAGGTCCCTCCGCGCATCGGGGTTATTGGGGACCGAACGTCTGCCTGATGGCCACTCGATCGCCTGGGGCCTTGTCGGGCTCGTCGCCTTGGTGCTCATCGCGCTCGGCTCCCGGCCGCCAGTGGCCACCGGGCCGCCGGCCGCCGTCGCTGGTGAGGATGACGAGTCGCTGGGTCGCTCGGGTCATCGCGACGTAGCGGTCCACTACTCCTTCGATGCCGCTGCCGAATCCCTCCGGGTCGATGAGGACGACCAGGTCGAATTCGAGGCCCTTCGACAGTTCAGGGGTGAGTGAGCTGACGCGGGACGTTGCCTGGAACGTGCCACCTTCGATGCCGCCAATGCCGATGACGCAGGCGATCCCGTCGGCCTGCGCTGCCAGCCAGGTGTCGAGGATCGAGTGCAGCTCCGAGGCACGTCCGTGTACGACGGCGTGGCCGCTGCGGCGGATGGAGGTCGGTACGTTGGCGTCGGGGAGCGCGGCCCGGATGACCGGCTCGGCCTCCGCCATGACCTCTTCCGGCGTCCGGTAGTTGATGCTCAGGGAGGCCAGGTTGACCCGGTCGAGCCCGATCCGGTGGAGCCGTTCCTGCCACGACTCGGTGAACCCGTGCCGGGCCTGGGCGCGGTCCCCGACGATCGTGAAGCTCCGGGACGGACACCGGAGCAGCAACATCTGCCACTCTGCGTCGGTGAGCTCCTGAGCCTCGTCGACGACGACGTGCGCGAACGGGCCGGCGAGCAGGTCGGGGTCGGTGCTGGGCAGGGCCGTCTCGTCGACGAGGGAACCCTGCAGGTCCTCCCCGCGCAGCATCGACATCACCAGCATCTCGGAGTCGTCCGTGTCGATCAGGTTGTCGACCACCGTGGCCATCTGCTCGCGTTCGGTGGCGACGTCGGCCTCCCGCCGACGACGCTGTCGGGCCACCTCAGGGTCGCCGAGCCGCTGCCGTGCGGCGTCCAGCAGCGGGAGGTCCGAGACGGTCCACGCCTGGACGTCTTGGCGCTGCAGCGTCTGAACCTCGTCCCGGCTGAGCCAGGGAGCGCACGTGCGCAGGTAGGCGGGCACCGACCAGAGGTCGCCGACGAGGTCGGCGGCCTCGATCAGCGGCCAGGCGCTGTTGAAGGTCCTGAGCAGGTCCTGGTTGTGCAGCAGCGACGTTCGCAGGAGCTGCTCCGAGGCGTCACCCTCGTGCTTGTCGATCAGGATCGTGAGGAGCTCCTCCCACACCTGGTCGCGCGCCTCGTTGTGCGGCGTACCGGGTTCTGAGGCTTCGAACGCCTCGGCCCAGTCGGCGGCGCTCAGCCAGATGTCGGACCAGTGGGTCGTGACCGTCATCCCGTTGGTGGGCGGCACCTCGTAGAACCGCACGGCCGCCTCGATCGACGTCACGAGGTCCGCGGACGACTTCAGCTGGGCCACCTTCGGGTCGGTCTCGATTGCTGCAGCCGCTCCCTCAGCGACGAGGTCCCGCAGGGTGCAGGTCTGCACGCCCTCCTCTCCGAGGCTCGGAAGGACGTCCGCGACGTAGGCCAGGTAGGGCTGGTGGGGACCGACGAAGAGCACGCCGCCCCGGTGGTGACCGAGGCGAGGGTCGGAGTAGAGCAGGTAGGCGGAGCGGTGCAGGGCGACGACGGTCTTCCCCGTGCCCGGACCGCCATCGACGACGAGAGCCCCGCGGGAGCTCGCGCGGATGATGGCGTCCTGGTCGGCCTGGATGGTGCCGAGCACGTCCCGCATCCGTGGCGACCGGTCGCTCCCGAGACTGGCGATGAAGGCCGACTGGTCGTCGAGGGCCGCGTGCCCCGCAAAGCCGCCCGCGGCGAACACCTCGTCCCAGTAGTCGCTGATCCGGCCGTGGGTCCAGCGGTACCTGCGGCGGCTGGCCAGGCCCATCGGGTTGGCGTGGGTCGCTCCGAAGAACGGCTCCGCTGCGGGGGAGCGCCAGTCGAGCAGCAGCTGATGACCATCGTTGTCGGTGAGGCCAAGCCGTCCGATGTAGACGGGCTCGGAGTTGTCGGCGTGGACGACGTGTCCGAGGCACAGGTCCAAACCGAAGCGGCGCAGGGTGCGCAGGCGAGCGGTCAGCCGGTGGATCTCCATGTCCCGGTCCATCGCCTCCTGGCCGGCGCCGCCCGGCGCCTTGCGCTCGGTATCGAGGTGCTCGGACAGCTCGGCGATCGACTGCTGGAGGCTCTCGGCGATCGCCGCAAAGTGCAGCTCGTCGCCGGCGATCA
>JAWWOJ010000390.1:0-2599 GCA_033851885.1 Frankiales bacterium
GTCAGCGAGCCGGTCGTCCTGCTCGCCGAGCGGCTGCGGGCACTGACCGGCTACGACCGGGTGCTGTTCACCAACAGCGGGGCGGAGGCCAACGAGGCGGCGCTCAAGCTGGCTCGCCGGCTGCGGCCGCGCGGTGGCTTCGTCGCCTGCGACGGCGCGTTCCACGGCCGGACCATGGGCGCACTGTCCGTGACCGGCCAGCCTGCGAAGCGTTCACCGTTCGAGCCGTTGCCGGGACCTGTCACCTTCGTGCCCTTCGGCGATGCCGAGGCGCTCGCCGCGGCGGTCGACGGGACCACCGCGGCCGTCGTGATCGAGCCGGTGCTCGGAGAGGCCGGCGTCGTCGTCCCCCCCGCCGGCTTCCTCATGGCGGCCCGTGCGGCCGCCGACGCACACGGCGCGCTGCTGCACATCGACGAGGTGCAGGCCGGCATCGGGCGGGCCGGCGGCTGGCTGTCCCATCCGGTGCTCGAACCCGGCGTGACCGCGGACGTCGTGACCCTCGCCAAAGGCCTCGGTGGAGGGCTGCCGATCGGTGCCGTGCTCGCGAAGGGGCCAGCCGCCACAGCCCTGCAGAAGGGTGACCACGGCACGACCTTCGGCGGCAACCCAGTCGTCTGTGCCGCGTCGCTCGCCGTCCTCGAGACGGTAGCGGCCGAGGGGCTGCTGGAGCGGTCGACCGTCGTGGGGGAGCGGCTGCGTAAGGGGATCGAGGCCCTCGGCCACGAGCTCGTCGACCATGTGCGCGGCGTCGGGGCCTGGCTCGGGATCGTCCTGACGGCTCCGCTCGCCCCGGCCGTCGAGCAGGCGGCGCGGCAGGCCGGCTTCCTTGTCAACGCCCCCGCACCCGACGTCATCCGGCTGGCGCCACCACTCGTCATCAGCGACGCGCAGCTCGACGCGTTCCTGGCTGCACTACCCAGGGTGCTCGACGCCGCTAGGGTCGCGGCATGACTGCAACGCGCGTGCTCGTGGTGGAGGACGACCCCAGCGTCAGGGGGCTTCTCCAGACCTTGCTGTCCGCGGAGGGCTACGACGTCGTCACGGCCTCCGACGGCCTGGCCGGACTCGTCAAGGCCGCCTCGACGAAGCCGGCCCTGATGCTGCTCGACCTGATGATGCCCGACCTCGGTGGCGTCCGGGTCCTCGAAGAGCTCCGGGACGACCCCGAGCTCAGCGAGACCCCTGTGATCGTGGTGACCGGCAAGATCGACGCGGTTCCGGCGATGAAGCAGCTCCTGGGCGACGGTCACGTCTTCCTCAAGCCGTTCGCGGTCGCGGAGTTGCTGGCACGCGTCGCTGACGTGACCGGAGGGCCTTGAATGGTCCAGCACTTCCTCGCCGACGACGACCTCACGCCGGCCCAGCAGGCCGCGGTCCTCGACCTGGCTGCCGCCCTGAAGAGGCAGCGGTACGGCGGGCCCAAGCCGCTCGCCGGCAAGGCCGTGGCCGTCGTGTTCGAGAAGCCGTCGACCCGTACCCGGCTGTCCTTCGAGATCGGCATCGCCGAGCTCGGTGCGCATCCGGTGATCCTCGACGCGCAGAGCACCCAGCTCGGCCGGGGCGAGACGATCGAGGACACCGCGCGCGTCCTGTCGCGCTACGTCGCTGCGATCGTCATCCGCACCTTCGGCGACGACCGGATCGCCGCCCTCGCCGCGGCGTCGGACGTGCCCGTCGTGAACGCGCTGACCGACGGCTTCCACCCCTGCCAGATCCTGGCCGACCTGCAGACCGTTCGCGAACGCAAGGGCTCGACCGAGGGTCTCGTCCTCACCTATCTCGGCGACGGCGCCAACAACATGGCCAACAGCTACCTCATCGGTGGCGCCATGGCCGGGATGGAGGTGCGCATCGGCGCGCCCGCCGGCTACCAGCCGGACCCCGACGTCGTCGAGCGCGCGAAGCGCTACGGCACCACGATCGTCGTGACCGACGATGCCAAGGCCGCGGCCGAGGGCAGTGACGTGCTCTGCACCGACGTGTGGGTCTCGATGGGCATGAGCGGGGCCGAGAAGCGGCTCGCCGACCTCGGTGGCTATGCCCTCGACGAAGGCGCCCTCTCCCTGGCGAACCCGGACGCCGTCGTGCTGCACTGCCTGCCCGCCCACCGAGGCGAAGAGATCGCGGCTGCTGTCATCGACGGTCCGCAGTCGGCCGTGTGGGACGAGGCCGAGAACCGGCTGCACGCGCAGAAGGCGCTCCTGACCTGGCTCCTCCAGCAGGGCTGATGGCAAGCGCGCGACGGCTGGCGGCCGTCCAGCAGGCACCACTCACGAAGGCGGCCCGACAGGCCCGCATCGTGGAGCTGCTGGAGTCCCAGCCCGTCGCGAGCCAGACCGAGCTGGGTCGGCTGCTGGCCGCCCAGGGAGTGCAGGTCACCCAGGCGACCGTCAGCCGCGACCTGGAGGAGCTCGGGGCCGTCAAGGTGCGCAGCGCGGCCGGCACCGTCTACGCCGTCACCCCCGACGGGCAGGCCAGGCCGGGGACGCCGGAGGCGGTCGACGCCCGGCTGGGCAGACTGCTCGAGGAGCTCTGCGTCAGCGCCGAGGCGACGGGACCGCTCGTCGTCGTGCGCACCCCCGCGGGTGGCGCCAAC
>JAWWOJ010000222.1:0-2822 GCA_033851885.1 Frankiales bacterium
CGCCGTCACGCCGAGCCGTCGTGAGGATGCTGCCGGCGTCAGAACCTGCCTCGGGCTCGGTGCTGGCCCACGCGCCGATGTAGTCGCCACTCGTGAGGCCGGGCAGCCACCGCCGCTTCTGCTCCTCGGTGCCGTGCAGCCAGATCGGGACGGAGCCGATCACCCAGTGCGCGCCGAGGCTCAGACCGAAGCCGCCGTCATGCCCACCCTGGCCGAGCGCCTCGTTGACCAGGCAGCAGTCGAGGATTGACCCGCCCGATCCGCCGTACTCCTCGGGGATCGGCATGCCGGCCACCCCCGCCTGGGCGCAGGTCTTCCAGACCTGCATGTCCCAGCTGCCGGCTTTGTCACGGTCGGCAGCCCCGGGCGCGATCACGTCACCCGCAAGCTTGAGCATGCTCGCGAACAGGGCCTCTTGCTCGGGCGTCAGGCTGAAGTCCACGAACCAGAAGGTATTGCCTGACACGTTCAGGCCAGCAACCCCACCCGCCGCCAGACGCCCTTGCTCGGGCCGCCGATGATGCCGAGCTCGAGGAACCGATCGGTCAACCGCTCCCCCGCCGTACGCAGGACCTCACGACGGTGCGGGCTCGTGCGGGCAGCCCGAGCCGCGTCCCGCGGGTCCAGACCGACGGCGCCGTAGACCGCCGGCGAGATGTAGGACCCGACCGTCACGGAGACGGTGGCCGCGATGGTCGCGCGGAACAGCGCTCGCTTCGGCGCCGAAGCCGCCTGCCACTGGCGGGTGAGCTCGCCACGCGCGTAGCCGATGTGGCGGGCCTCCTCGACGACGTGGACCCGGTTGACCTGCTGTGCAAACGGCTGCACATTCTCGTCCGCGAGTGACCGCCGCTGCAGCTGGTCGAGGATCTCCTCGCCGATGAGGGCCGCGGCAAAGACCTCGGGTCCGTCCGATGTACTCGCGAACAGCGCTCCCAGCCGGCGGGCGACGCGGTGCGGCTCGTAAGCGGGGCACCCGAGCCGCTCGATCATGCGGCCGAACATGATGCTGTGTCGGCACTCGTCCTCGATCTCGGTGAGGGCGTACTGCACGTGGGCCGACCGGGGGTCCAGCGGCGCGACGTGCCGAAGCAGCATCCGCATCAGCAGGTTCTCCAGCCAGATCCCGGTGGCCGACAGGCTGGCGACCTCGTGACGGGACAGGTCCTGGCGCTGCTGCGGCGACATCTCCCACCAGAGCGGGGTGTCGAACAGGCTCACCGACTCCCAGGGCATGAAGGGCGCGTGAGCAAGCAGCGGCGCCTCCCAGTCGACCTCGGTGTCGGGGTCCAGGGTGTGCTTCGCGGAGGCCGCGATCAGGCGCTGGGCGGTGCGCTCCTGCAGGTCGACAGACATGGCAGCTCCTCAGGTATACGGACGTATACCTAGGGTATACGCTTGTATACATGCGAGCGCAAGGCACGATGTCGGGCATGAGTCATCGCGAGACCCTGCTGGGAGCGGCTCGGGAGCTGCTGCGGGAGAAGGGGCTGTCGCGCACCACCGCCCGCGATCTCGCGGGGGCGTCCGGCGCCAACCTCCGCTCGATCGGCTACCACTTCGGCAGCAAGGACGAGCTGATGGCCCAGGTCCTCGCGCAGATCTGCGCGGAGTGGACGGCCGGACCCGTCGAAGCGTCACGCGTCGAGGGTGGGTCGCCGCAGGAGCGGATGCTCGCAGCCGTCCGGACGATGCTCACCGACCTGCCCGGCAAGCGGGACGACTACTTCGCCTATCTCGACGGGGTTCTCGAGGCGCGCCAGAACCCCGAGCTCTCCGGCCAGCTCACGCAGGGCCTCTCGCAGTCGCTCGGTTCGATCGCCGGCGCCATCTCGGAGGCGACGCCCGCCCTGTCGCCGGGCGTCGCTTTGCTGCTGGCGCGACTGCTCGTCGCGGTGCACGACGGATTGATGCTGCAGGTGGCCGTCGCGGACGACGCGGCCCTGCAGGACATCGAGGAGCTCGTCTCGGCCCTGGCTGGGCTCGGGGTCACACTCGCCGCTGGCCTCGAGTTCCCGGGTGCCGCCGAGACCCTGCACACCCTGATCGGCGACCCCTGAGCTCAGGCTCGTACGGCGCGCTCGTGCGGGGGACGAGGGGTGGGAACCGAGGAGACGTCGCTGCCCTGGCTGCTGACCGAGACGGCGTTGCGCGTGGCCTTTGCGCGGTAGAGCTCGTGGTCGGCGCGGGCCATCAGGTCGCCGGGAACCGCCGCCGCGCCGGCGGCGGAGGCGACGCCCAGCGAGAGGCTGAGCCGGACCCGGCCGCTGAGCATCGTGGTCGCGCTGACGGCGCCTTCCCTGATGCGCTCGGCGACGTCGAACGCCGCGCCGGCGGTCATCTCCGGGAGCAGCACCGCGAGCTCGTCGCCGCCGATCCGCGCCACCTTTCCGCGCGCCCCGACGCGATGGGTGACGAGTGAGGCAACCGTGCGCAAGGCTTCGTCGCCGCTCGCGTGGCCGTGCAGGTCGTTGATCTGCTTGAACCTGTCCACGTCGATGAGGACGACCGCGACGGCGGTGCCGTCGGTGTCGGCCGCCGAGCAGGCGGCCTCGAGCTCGGCATCCCAGGCCCGCCGGTTGGCGAGGCCGGTCAGCGAGTCCTCGTAGTTCTGCCGCTGCAGCTGATACAGCAGCTCGGCGTTGCGGGCCTGCTCCTGCTCGAGGCGCCCGCGGGTGGCGAGCTCTCGCGCTGTCAGGCGGCTGCGCTGGGCATGGGCGATGACGGCGATGACCGATGCGGTGCCGAGATAGAAGCCGCAGGCGGCGAGGTCCTGCCCGGACATCTGCTGCGGTGCGGTGAGAGCGAAGGCGCCCAGCGCC
>JAWWOJ010000448.1:0-11685 GCA_033851885.1 Frankiales bacterium
AGCGCGGCCTCACGCTGCGCTCCCCCGGTCGCTACACCGCCACCGTGACCCGGCTGCTCGACCTCGCACGGGATCGTGACCTCGACGACCTGCAGCGCGAGGACCTCGCGCAGGCGTGGATGGACACCGAGGCGTACCGGCTCTTCACGCTGCAGCAGGTGACCAACGAGAAGGCCGGACGCGGAAGGCCCGGCGAGTCATCGCTGAACAAGCTGTTCTGGTCCGAGCTCGACATCCGCCTGCACGAGCTCGCCCTCGACCTGCTCGGCCCGGAGGCGGAGCTGGAAGGCCCTTGGAGCAAGGGCTTCCAGTTCGCGTTGTCCGGCCCGATCTATGCCGGCACCAACGAGGTGCAGCGCAACATCGTCTCCGAGCGCCTGCTCGGCCTCCCCCGGAAGTAGCCGCGTGTACTTCGGACTGCCTGACGACGCGCTCGCGCTGCGCGACGGGCTGCGCGACCTGCTCGCCACCGCCTGCACGCCCGCGACCATCCGGGCAGCGTGGGACGGCGACCCGTGCGAGCAGCTGTGGAAGGACCTCGGTTCCTTCGGCGTACCAGGCCTTCTCGTGCCCGAGGAGGATGGTGGCCTCGGTCTCGACGACCTGGCGTTCGTCGCCGCTCTCGAGGAATGCGGGTACGCCGGCACTCCCGGGCCGGTCGTCGAGACGCTGATCTCGCTGCCCCTCGCCCCGCTCCCCCTGGACGGCTCTGCCCGTGTGACAGTCATGGCCGCCGGCGGCGGCACGCCGTACGCGCGCACCAGCACGCACGTCCTCGACCCGAGCGGGTCGCTCTACGAGCTCGCCGGTGTCGCGATCACGCCCGTCGAGACCGTCGACGCCTCCCGGGCCCTTGGCACCTTCGAAGCCGACGCGCTCGAGCTCACCGTCAGCGCGGAGCAGATCGCCACCTTCGAGCAGCGCGGCGCCCTCGGCACCGCCGCCTTCCTGCTCGGGCTGGCGCGCCGACAGCTCGACGTCACCGTCGCCTACGTCAAGGAACGCAAGCAGTTCGGGGTCGCCATCGGCAGCTTCCAGGCGATCAAGCACCCGCTCGCCGACGCGGTCGTCGGCACAGAGTTCGCCTGGCCTGCGGTGCTGCGGGCCGCGCAGTCGATCGTCGACGACGAGCAGGACGCGGACCTGCACGTGAGCATGGCGAAGGCGCTCGCGAGCGACGCGGCCTACCGGATGAGTCGCGTGTGCCTGCAGGCGCACGGCGCCATGGGCTACACCGTGGAGTACGACTTGCACCTGTACGCCAAGCGCACCTGGGCACTGAGCAAGGACTGGGGCACTGCATCCGACCATCGACAGCTCGTCGCTGAGCGGCTCGGCATCAGGAGGGACGACGTATGACCGCGTCATGGGAGGACTTCCACGCGATCACGACCATCAAGTACCGGTACGGCACCGCCCTCGACACCAAGGACTTCGTCGCGATGACCGACTTGATGGTCGACGACGTGACGGTCGCCTACGGCGGCGGCGCCGTCACGCTCCAGGGCCGGGTGAACGTCCGCGACTGGATGACGAAGGCCATGGGCTCGCGGTCGATGTTGAGCAACCACTTCTTCAGCCACCCGGTCATCGAGGTCGACGGCGACACCGCCACCGGCGCGTGGGAGCTGATGGACATCGTCATCCTCGAGGACGTCAAGATGGTCATCCGCGGGGCGTCGATCTATGCCGATGAGTACGTAAAGGTGGACGATGCCTGGAAGATCAAGCACACCGGCTACAAGCGGCTCTGGGAGGAGATCGGCCCACGCGGTGACTTCAAGACCACGGCCGCGTGGTTCGGCACCGACGGGCGCAGCTCCCTCGTATGACCTTTGTCCGGGTCGAGAAGCCGCAGCCGCACGTCGCTCTCGTCACGCTCGACCGCCCGGAGCGCATGAACGCCATGGCGTTCGACGTCATGGTGCCGTTCCGCGAAGAGCTCGAGAAGGTCGCCGCCGACAACGACGTGCGGGTCGTCGTCATCACGGGCGAGGGTCGCGGCTTCTGCTCCGGGGCAGACCTCGTCGGCGCGGGCTCCCCACCCGGCATCGACGGCCTGCGGCTGCCGTCCATCGCACGACGGTCGATGAAGCTGCTCGAAGACGTCGTCACGACGATGCGCGAGATGCACCAACCGGTCATCGGCGCAGTCAACGGCGCGAGCATCGGCGGCGGCTTCTGCCTCGCCCTTGCCTGCGACATCCGGGTCGCCTCGACAGCGGCGTACTTCCGCGCCGCCGGTATCAACAACGGACTGACCGCGTCCGAGCTCGGGTTGTCCTGGCTGCTCCCCCGCGCCATCGGGATGAGCCGGGCCGCCGAGATCATGCTGACCGGGCGCGACGTCGACGCCGAGGAGGCGGAGCGCATCGGGCTCGTCAGCAGCGTCGTCGAGCCGGCTGTGCTGCTGAGCACCTGCTACGCGATGGCGGAGCGGATCGCCGGCTACAGCCACGTCGGTGTGCAGCTCACGAAGCAGACGCTGCGTTCGGGGCAGGAGACGGGCTTCCACGCCCAGATGGAGCACGAGGGGCTCGGACAGCTCTACGTACGACTGCTCACCAAGAACTTCGACGAGGCGATCGTCGCGCGCAAGGAGAAGCGCCCGCCGAAGTTCACGGACTGATGCCGACCCTCGCCGACCTGCTGCACGCGCGCGCAGCTGACCACGACCTCGGTCTCGTCTTCGAGGGCGAGCGTTGGACCTGGGCCGAGATCGTGCAGGAGTGCGCGAACCGCACGCCGCTGGTCCGGCCGGGCATGCACGTCGCGCTGCTCCTCGACAACCTGCCGGACTACCTGTTCTGGCTCGGCGCCTGTGCTCTGAAGGGCGCGACCCTGGTCGGCATCAACCCGACCCGTCGCGGCGCGCAGCTCGAGCAGGACGTCCGGCACACCGACATCGACCTGCTCGTCACCGAGGCCAAGCACCGCGACGACGTGGATGCCTTCGAGCACGTGCTGATCGAGGAGCTTCAGGTGGCTTCCGACGTACGCCTCGAGACCGACCCGGCGGTGAACGAGTCGACCCGGCTGCTGCTGCTGTTCACGTCCGGATCGACCGGTGCCCCCAAGGCCGTCATCTGCTCCACCGGCCGGTATGCCCGGCTCGCCGGAAACAGCCAGCTGCTCTTCGGACTGACCAAGGACGACGTCCTCTACCAGTCGATGCCGATGTTCCACGGCAACGCCCTCATGACCAGCGTGGCCTCGGCGATCAACCTCGGAGCGACCCTCGTCCTGCGCCGAAGGTTCAGCGCGGGTGGCTTCCTGCCCGACGTCCGCGAGTACGGGTGCACGTTCTTCAACTACGTCGGGCGCTCACTCGCGTACGTCCTCGCGGCACCGCCGACGAAGTACGACCTCGACAACCGGCTGCGGCTCGGCTTCGGCACCGAGGCCTCGGCTCGTGACATGGACGCGTTCCAGGCCCGCTTCGGCTGCCCGCTCCTGGAGAACTACGGCTCGAGCGAAGGCGCCATCTCGATCCGCAGGCTGCCGGACACACCGCGTGGCGCACTCGGCCGTCCCCCGGAAGGGATGCCAGTCGCCATCTGGGACGAGACCGGCGAGGAGTGCCCTCGGGCGCGCTTCGACTCCCGCGGTGCGCTGCTCAACGCCGACGAGGCGATCGGCGAGATCGTCGGGCTGCAGGCGGCTGCAGCGTTCGAGGGCTACTACAAGAACCCGGGGGCGGTGGCGCAGCGCGTCGTCGGAACCGCTTACCGCACAGGGGATCTCGGCTACCGCGACGCCGACGACTGGTTCTGGTTCGCCGGCCGCAGCGCCGACTGGCTCCGCGTGGACAGCGAGAACTTCGCGGCGGCTCCCGTCGAGACGATCCTGAGCCGCTGGCAGCCGGTCGTGATGGCGGCTGTCTACCCGGTGCCGGACGCCCAGACTGGCGACCAGGTCATGGCCGCCCTCGAGCTGTCGCAGCCCTTCGACCCCGAGGCCTTCGGTGCCTTCCTGCTCGCTCAGCCGGACCTGGGAACGAAGTGGGCACCGCGCTATGTCCGGGTCATCGACGCGATGCCGCTCACCGGCAGCAACAAGGTCGACAAGAACCCGCTCCGCAAGGAGCAGTGGGCGACGGGCGACGTCTGGTGGCGCTCCGGCCGCGGGCTCGACTACCGGCTCCTCACCGACGCCGACCGTGAGACGCTGCGGGCAGAGTTCGCGGAGCACGAACGCGGCGACCAGCTGCCTTAGAACGCGGCCAGCAGCACCGACGAGCCATGCCCGAACAGCCCCTGGTTGGCGGTGATTCCGACGCGGGCGCCCTCGACCTGGCGGTCGTCGGCCTGACCGCGCAGCTGCCAGGTGATCTCGCAGACCTGCGCGAGCGCTTGAGCAGGGACGGCCTCTCCGAAGCACGCCAACCCGCCTGAGGGATTGACGGGCACGCGACCGCCCAACGTGGTGGCACCCGAGCGGAGTAGCTGCTCGGCCTCACCCGGTGCGCACAGGCCGATGTTCTCGTACCAGTCGAGCTCGAGGGCGGTCGACAGGTCGTACACCTCGGCGACCGAGACGTCCTCCGGGCCGATGCCCGCTTCCTCGTAGGCGGCCCAGGCGATCGAGTCCTTGAAGCCTCGCGCGGGCGGCGGCACGACGGCGGTCGAGTCGGTGGCGAAGTTCGGCATCTCGATCACGGTCTGCGGGTATCGCGGCGTGACCGTGCTGATCGCCTTGATCCGCACCGGCTCCGCGATGCCATGGCTCTTCGCGTAGTCGACGGACGTGAGCACCACGGCCGCGCCGCCGTCGGACGTCGCGCAGATGTCCAGCAACCGCAGGGGATCCGCAACGACCGGCGACGCAGCGACGTCCTCGGCGCTGACCTCCTTGCGGTAGCGCGCATAGGGGTTCGCCAGGCCGTGGCGGGCGTTCTTCACCTTCACCGCGGCGAAGTCGTCCTGGGTGGCGCCGTAGAGGTCGATCCGGCGGCGCGCATAGAGGGCGAAGTACGCCGGGTTGGTCATGCCGATCAAGCGGAAGCGCAGCCAGTCCGGGTCGTCCCAGCGCTCGCCCGCGTTCGGTGCGAGGAAGCCCTTGGGGGTCGTGTCGGCACCGACGACGAGCGCGACATCGCACAGGCCGGCGAGGATCCGAGCACGCGCGGTGTCGAGCGCCTGAGCTCCCGTGGCGCAGGCGGCGTACGACGTCGCGACCCGTGCGCCGTTCCAGCCGAGCGCCTGAGCGAAGGTCGCGCCCGCCACGTACCCTGCGTAGCCGTTGCGCACCGTCTCGCCGCCGACGATGAGGTCCACGTCGGTCCACGGGATGCCTGCGTCGGCCAGTGCCGCGCGAGCCGCGGCGACGCCGTACTCCTGGAACGGGCGACCCCACTTGCCCCAGGCGTGCATGCCCACGCCCATGACGGCGACGTCGTGGCTCATGCCGCCACCGGCTTCCAACGCCAGATCGTGCGCTCTCCCTCGTCGTCCGAGTAGACGGTCTCGATGACCACCTCGACCGGCGTACCGACCTTCAGGTCACGCACGCCGTAGCCCGTCGCGACCTGGCCCAGGACGACGAAGCCCTCCGGGAGCTCGACGGCGGCGAGGGCGAACGGCACGTAGGGGTCGCTCGCCGGGATGTAGGGAGGCGGCGGCTGGTACTGGGCGTCGGTGTAGGACCAGACGGTCCCGCGGCGCGACAGTGGGAGCTCCTCGAACTCGACGCCGTCGCAGGCCGGGTTCGCGCAGAAGTCCTTGGCCTGGGGAAAGGCGATCGTCTCGCACGTCGTGCAGCGCGAGCCGAGCAGCGCCGGCTCGGGCTCCTCGCGGAACCATCCTGCGATTGCCGGTGTGGCCATCCGTCAACCCTCTCGACCTAGAACGTGTTCTCCCTACGATGTCACGTCCCGTTTCCGAACAGACGGCTGCCCTCCTCGGTCCCGGGTCGCTCCCCATAGCCCGACACCCATCCCCACGACGGCGCCGCCCAGCCCGATGACTTGCTGCCTGCGCGGGAGCTCACCGTGCACCGAGAGCCCGCCGACCAGGTCCGCAGCATCGGCTCCGCCTGAAGCGAGGAACCAGCCGCGGGTGTCGCGACCACGCACGGCAGCGGCGAGCATGAGCCCGCCGATGAGCGCGTCGCGGTAGCCCATGGAACGCAGCAGCAGGGTTGCCGTCGGGGAGGGCGCCGCTGTGTCGCCCCACATCCGGTTGGCCTTCAAAGGGTCGACGAGGAACGAGACACCTGAAGCGAGGCGCAAGCCTCCAACAGCGATCGGGACGAGATCCATCACAGCTTCCCCACGGCAGGCGACAACGGGATGTCCATCGCGTCGTACAGGCCCGGGGGTGCAGAGCGCAACCACGGGATCGCGTTCACCAGCCGAGCGGCTGCGGTGGCGTTGCCGCCGGCGGCACGGTTGCCGCCTTCGTCGGTGGCCTCGACCGTCACCTCGATGCGCGGACGACCCTCGATGACGATGCGGTGCGCACCGGACCCACCGTCGGGGGGTGACGGCCAGTCCGGCGCCACAGCCGGGGAGATCCGGGTGACATGCTCGACGACGAGCTTCGCCTGGCCGTCGACGACGCCCTGGATCTCGAACCGGAGACCGCCCTGGGTGCCCTTCTCGAACAGGCCCATGACGTTGGTGACGTCCTCGTCCAGGGCGCGGCGCTCGACCTGCTCGCGGATCTCGTCGAGCTCGATCCCCAGCGCCCGGGCCATCAGGCGGAGCTGGCCGCCCCAGATCATGGTCGGGATGCCCGGCGCCACCATGATGGGCGTCTCGGCCATCGGCCGGCCCATCCCGACCGAGTTGCGGACGGCGTCCGGCTGGTCATAGGTCGAGTAGTCGAAGAGCTCCTGGCAGCGCACCTGCGTCACTACGGACGCGATGCCGGTGAGCAGGACGGGCAGGACGTCGTTGCCCCAGCCCGGGTCGATGCCGCTGACGAACAGCGCCGAGCCGCCCTCGCGCGTCGCCTGCTCGAGCGGTTCCCGCAACGATGCCGGCGCGGACGAGGGGTCGTAGAGCGCATAGATGGAGGGCGTCACGACGACGACGCCTGCCCTTAGGCAACTGGCGATGTCGGCTGTCGCCTCGTCGGGTCGGATATCCCCGGAAGCCATGTACACCAGGGCATCCAGCGCTTCGGGGAGATCCGGAGAGACGGTGATGCCGAGGGGTTCGAGGTCGGCGAGCGCGCCCGCGTCCTCACCCGCACGTGACCTGCCGACGACGCCGACCAGATCCAGCTGCGGGTGGGCGACGACTGCGCGGATGCCGGCCCGGCCCATGTTGCCGGTCCCCCAGACGGCGACTCTCATCGGCGCTTGCGCGCCAGGACTCCGGCAGTGCCGAGGACGACCTCACCGGTGAGGTAGGCCCAGAAGCTCGGCTTGGTCTCAGGCTCGTCCGCCTTGAGCGAGTAGGTGCGGAACGCCGCAGCCCCCAGCCAGGTCATCCCGACGGCGGTGTAGGCGTCCGAGGTGCCACGCATCAGCGCCCACAGACCGAGTCCCGCGAAGGTGCCCCCGAGACCGGCACGCGTCTCGGTCAGGCCACGCGGGCTCTCGGGGACCAGCTCCAGCGCGGCAAGGGTCCGCTCGGGCATCAGCGCGATCGCCAGCCCTGACGCCGTCAATGCCGCCGCGCTCAGCGTCCCGAGGCGCATCAGAGCCGCTCGAGGATCGTGACGTTCGCCTGCCCGCCGCCCTCGCACATCGTCTGCAGCCCGTAACGTCCGCCGGTGCGCTCGAGCTCGTGCAGCAGCGTTGTCATGAGCCGAGCTCCGGTCGCGCCGAGCGGGTGCCCGAGGGCGATGGCGCCGCCGTTCGGGTTGACGCGCGCCGGGTCGGCGCCGGTGTCCTTCAGCCAGGCGAGCACCACCGAGGCGAAGGCCTCGTTGATCTCGACCACGTCGATGTCGTCGATGGCGAGCCCCGTCTTCTTCAGGGCGTGCGCGGTGGCCGGGATGGGTGCGGTCAGCATGAGGATCGGGTCGTCACCGCGCACCGACAGGTGGTGGATGCGGGCCCGGGGCGTGAAGTTGTGCTCCTTGAGCGCGGCGGCGCTGACGACGAGCAGCGCGGCGGCGCCGTCGGTGAGCTGCGACGCGACACCCGCCGTGATGCGACCGCCTTCCTGCAGGGTCTTCAGACCCGCCATCTTCTCCAGCGTCGTGTCGGCCCGGGGACCGATGTCCTCGGCGACGTCACCCACCGGGGCGATCTCGGCCTTGAAGCGGCCCTCCGAGATCGCCGCGAGCGCCCGCTGGTGCGACTGGTAGGACCACTGCTCCATCTCCTCACGGGAGATGTCCCAGCGGCGGGCGATCTCGTCGGCCGCGTGGAACTGCGACACCGGCTGGTCGCCGTACCGCTTGACCCATCCCTGGCTGCCGCTGAAGGGGTCGTCGAAGCCATAGGCCTGGCCGGCGTACATCGCCGCGCTGATCGGGATCTGCGTCATGTTCTGGACGCCGCCGGCGACGACGATGTCGGCGGTGCCGGACATCACAGCCTGGGCGGCGAAGTGCACTGCCTGCTGCGACGAGCCGCACTGCCGGTCGACCGTGGTGCCTGGCACGTGCTCGGGGAGACCGGCGGCGAGCCAGCAGGTGCGCGCGATGTCGCCGGCCTGCGGGCCGATGGTGTCGACACAGCCGAAGATGACGTCCTCGACGGCGCCGGGGTCGACGCCGGAGCGGTCGACCAGCGCTGTCAGGACATGCGCGCCGAGGTCGGCCGGGTGGATGCCTGCCAGGCCGGTCCCCTTGCGGGTGACCGGGGTCCTGACCGCTTCGACGATGTAGGCCTCGTTAGCCACCGTGACTCCCTAGCGCTGTGTGAAAGGAGGGGATCTCCCCGCCTCCGTCGACGAACAGGTCCGCACCGGTGACGTAGGCCATCTCCGGTGAGGCAAGCATGAGGCACGCCGCGGCGACGTCCTGCACCGAGGCCAGCCGTCCCATCGGAACGGTGGCCGCGACGGCGCCACGGTGCTCGCCGTAGGTGTCGGCTGCGGTCTCGGTCTCGAGCAGTCCCACGGTGACCTGGTTGACGCGCACGTCCGGTGCCCACTCCAGCGCCAACGCTCGCGTGAGCGTCCTGAGTCCCGCCTTCGCCGCGGCGTACGCCGCGGTGCCAGGAGCAGGGCGTACGGCGGACACGCTGCCGATGTTGAGGATCACGCCCTCGGACATGGCCCGACGTGCCGCCCGGGCGACGAAGAGCGGAGCAACGAGGTTGAGCGCGATCACCTTCTCGTGGAAGCGCGGGCTGGTGTCGGCTACGAGCGCCGTCGGCGAACCACCCGCGTTGTTGACGACCACGTCGAGCGAGCCTTCGGTTGCGAGGACGTCGGCGATGAGGGCGTCGACGGCGTCCGGGTCGCGCACGTCGCACGCCACGAACCGACCAGGGCCGTCGCCCGGGTTGCGTCCGCAGACCACGACCTGGTCGCCGGCCTTGGTGAAGGCCTCGGCGATGCCACGCCCGAGTCCGCGGGTACCGCCGGTGATGAGAACGGTCCTCACGACATGTCGTCCGCGGCGAGCCACCCGAAGGCCATAGCGGGCGTGATGCACGCGCCGGGGCCGGGGTAGGAGTGGCCGAACATCGATGCCATCGTGTTGCCGCAGGCATAGAGCCCAGGGATCGTCGAGCCGTCGGGCCTCGTCACCCGGGCGTGCTCGTCGCAGACGAGACCGCCCTTGGTGCCGAGGTCGGACAGCACGACCTTGCCGGCGTAGAAGGGCCCGGTGGCCAGTGGCGCCAGCGACGGGTTGGGCCACTCATGCGGCCCCGGGATCCCCGGGTAGCGCTGGAAGACCCAGAGCAGCTGCCGCTCATAGGAACCCTCGTCTCCCCGCCCGAAGTCCTCGTCGACGCCCTTGTCGACGAGCACATTCCAGCGCTCCGCAGTGGCGACGAGGCCGGGTGCGTCGAGCTTCTCGGCCAGCTCCGCGACCGTGTCGGCGACGACCAGGGTGCCGTCCGCGACCCAGGCCTGCGGCGATGCGCCCGGTCGGAGGCCGGCGAACCCGTAGCTGTCGAGAGCGTGCTGGTCGAGCACGTACCAGCTGGGGATGCAGGGGATGCCCCGGTCGCGAGCCGCGAGCATCAGGTGGCCGAAGGTGTTGTACGGCGTGCCCTCGTTGACCCAGCGGTTGCCCTGCTGGTCGACGATGATTCCGGTCGGGGCGGCCCGCTCGAACAGCAGGAACGACGGCCTCCCGTCACCGCGCAGCAGGCCCGGCGCCCACCAGCAGTCCTCGAGCAGGTCGGTGGCGGCGCCGAGGCGCATGCCGGCCTCGATGCCGTCACCGGTGTTGCCCGGCACCCCGAGCGTCCAGCCGTCGTGGTGGAGCACGGGGTCCTGGTGGCGCGTGCGAAGGGCGACGTTGTGCTCGAAGCCACCAGTGGCCAGGAGCACGGCGGATGCGGCGATCTCGCGGCCGTCTGCCGTGCGTACCCCCACCACGCGATCGCCGTCGAGGATCACGTCGTCGAACGCGGTCGAGGTCCAGACCGTGACGCCCTCGACCGCGCAGGCCGTCAGCAGCTGCGCGATGAGGGACTGCCCGCCCCACATCGGTCCGTCCGGTCCGGCCTGCGGGATCGGCGGGCCGCCGTCGCCGAGCGCGAGCTTCGGCTGCACCTTGTGCTCGAGCGCCGCGGCCACGGCCGGGCGGATGGCCTTCGGCGTGATCGCCCTTCCGGTGAGCAGCGCACCCGGCTCGGACGGGTGGTAGTCGGGGTAGCCGGTCATGAACGAGAACCGGACGCCCTTGGTCTCGAGCCAGGCGATCGTGTCGCGAGCAGCATGCAGATAGGCCTGCTGCATCGAGCGCGGTGTGCGGTCGCCGACGGTGGCGTCCAGGTAGACCTGCGCCCGGTCCAGGTCGTCGTCCTGGCCGGCGTCGAGCACGTGCAGGTTGGCCGGCGCCCAGAGCCCGGCGCCCGACAGTGCGGTCGTGCCGCCGCAGACCTCGGCCTTCTCGAGGACGAGCACCCGGTGCCCGTTCTCCGCGGCGCGCAGCGCTCCGACGAGGCCACCGGCCCCCGATCCGGCGACGACCACGTCGAAGTCCACGACGGCGGCGCTGATCACCTGCTCATCCTCCCTGGTGGGACTTGTCCAAGCAAGCGCTTGGTCGCCCGGGGCGCTAGGCTGGTCCGGTGACCGAGGCACCCGTCTCGATGGTGGAGCGCATGACGCTGGTCATGGACGCCTTCGACGCGTCGACGCCGCGCCTCACGCTGGCCGAGCTCACCGAGCGGACCGGCCTCCCCCGCAGCACGACGCACCGCATCCTCGAGCAGCTCGTGGAGCTGCGCTGGCTCGAGCACAGCGGCCAGAGCTATGGCCTCGGGATGCGCACGCTCGAGGTCGGTGGCCTCGCCGTCGCCCACCACGAGCTGCGGATCATCACCAGCCCGCTGCTGGCCGAGCTGCATGAGCGCACAGGTGCTGTGGCCTCGCTCGCCGTCCTCGACAAGCGTGACGTGGTCTTCGTCGAGCGGCACGGCGGTGGCCTCAGCACCGATCCGGTGACGCGCGTCGGCGCCCGCGTCCCGGCGCACGCGACCGCGGCGGGCAAGGCGATGCTCGCCTGGCACGACGACACCCAGCGGCGGGCGCGCTGGCCGCACCGGCTGAACGCCCGCACGCCGCGCACCCTCACGACCCTCGACCTGCTGAGGCAGGAC
>JAWWOJ010000487.1:0-5387 GCA_033851885.1 Frankiales bacterium
CCAGGGTCGTGACGACCCCGATGGCGTTGCTGACGACGTTGGACAGCGTGCCGGTGAAGGCCTGCTGCGCGCCCAGCACGTCGTTGTTGAGGCGCGAGATCAGGGCACCGGTCTGGGTGCGGGTGAAGAAGGCGATCGGCTGCCGTTGGACGTGCGCGTAGACCTTCGCGCGCATGTCGTAGATGAGGCCCTCACCGATCCGCGCGGAGTACCACCGCTGTATGAGGCCGAGGATCGCGTCGAAGAGCGCGAGCCCGACGAGCAGCAGCGCCATCGCCAGGACGACGTTGGTCGAGCCGGTGGCGGGCGGGTTCTTCCCGATGCCGTCGTCGATGACCTTCTTGAAGATCAGCGGGTTGGCGACGGCGACCAGCGCGTCGACCACGATGAGGATGAGAAACAGCGTGAGGTCGCGCTTGTAGGGCGCGGCGAAGCGGCCGATCCGGCGCACGGTGCCCGGCGCGAGCTTCTGGTCGAGCACCGAGGCGTCCCGCTGGAACGACCTCATCATCTGCATCGGACCGCCCGGTCCCATGGGTCCTGTCATCTGCGCCTCCCCTAGAAGGCGCTGATTCCGGTCAGTGCTCGCCCGATGATGAGCTTCTGAATCTGCGAGGTGCCCTCGTACAACGTGGTAACGCGCGCATCGCGCAGGTACTTCCCGGCCGGGTACTCGTCGATGTACCCGTAGCCGCCGTGGGCCTGCACGCAGTTGTTGGCCGCGCGCACCGATGCCTCGCTCGCGTAGTACTTCGCCTTGGAGGCGGCGAGCGAGTAGTCCTCACCGCGGGTCTTGAGGTCGGCGACCCGCCAGGTCAGCAGCCGCGCGCAGTCGACCTCGACGGCCGTGTCGGCGATGAGCTCCTGGACGAGCTGGTGACCCGCGATGACCTTGCCGAACTGCTTGCGCTCGGTGGTGTACTTGATCATCGTGTCGAGGGCGGCCTGGGCCAGCCCGGTGCAGGAGGCGCCGAGCGACATCCGGCCGTCGTTCAGCGCGGTGAGCGCCACCCGGATGCCCTTGCCCTCCTCACCGCCGAGCAGCGCCTCGGCCGGGACGCGGACGTCGCGCAGCACCAGCTCTGCGGTGTCGCAGGAGCGCAGCCCGAGCTTCCCGTGGATCTTGCGTGCCTCGAAGCCGGCCGTGTCGTTGGGCACCAGGAAGGCGGAGACGCCGCGCGCGCCCGCACCGCCGGTGCGGGCCATGAACAGGGTGACGCCCGCGATCGTGCCGTTCGTGATGAAGATCTTCGTGCCGTTCAGCAGGTAGGAGCCGTCCGGCTGCTTCACGGCGGTCGCCTGCAGATCGGCGGGGTTCGAGCCGAAGTCGGGCTCGGTCAGGCCGAAGCAGCCCAGTACCTCGCCCGACGCCATCCGGGGCAGCCACTGCTGCCGCTGCTCCTCGGTGCCCCACCGCGCGATGGAGCCGGCGACGAGGCCGAGGTGGACGGACACGATCGACCGGACGTTGGCGTCGCCGCGGCCCAGCTCCTCGATGAACAGCACGTACGACAACGGGTCGCCACCGCCACCGCCGTACTCCTCGTCGATGGACAGCCCGATGAACCCCGTCTGCCGAAGGCCGTCGAGCGCCTCCTGGGGGAACCGCTCCTCGCGGTCGTTCTGCAGCGCGCGGGGGGTGACGACGTCGTCCACCCACGCCCTGACCGCCTTCTTGACCGCGTCCTGTTCCGGGCTGAGCGTCAGGTCCATCTGCTCAGACTAGGGAGTCAGGCGCGCTTCTTGCGCGTTGCGCCTCCACGGCCCCGCAGGGTCGCCCCCGACTCACTCAGGATGCGGTGCACGAAGCCATAGGAGCGGCCGTGCTCCTCTGCCAGCGCCCTGATGCTCGAGCCACCCTCGTACTTCTTCTTGAGCTGTCCGGACAGCGTGTCGCGGTCACCCCCGGTGACCCTGCTGCCCTTCTTGAGCTCCGTCACGGCGTTCCACCCTCCTGGTCCACGGACGGTCGTCACCGCCTTGGTGCGACCTACCGCAGATCAGGACATCTCAATCACGCTTTCGGCCGTGAAGATCAGCGGGTGTCAGGACCGGCCGAACAGCTTGCGCTTGCCCCGGCTCACGGCACCTGCTGCCGCACCCACAACCAGGTTGGCGGGCGGCTCGTCCGGCGCCTTCGGGTAGGGGTCCAGCGGGGCGATGGCCTTGGCCAGCTCCATGGCCTCACCGAGCTCCTGCAGCGGCTTGCGCCCCATGGCCTCGCGGACCTTGGGGAACATGTCCGCCTCCTCCTCCTCGACGTGGTGGCGCACGCTCTCCATGAGCACGGTCACCTTCGCGTCGAACCGCTCGTGCTGGGGGTCGAGGTCCTGGAGCTCGGAGAGCGTCCACTTGACCACGTGGTGCTCCTCGAGGCCCTCGAGCACCTCGTCGTCGGCATCCGGCACGGCCGCGCGCACGGCGGGGTAGAAGTGCATCTCCTCGATGGCCGCGTGCACGCTGAGGGCTTCGATGATCTGGTCGACGACCTTGCGCTTGGAGACGTGCGCCCCGTCGCCCAGCTTCTCGAACTGCTTGAAGAGCCGCTCCACCTCCTTGTGGTCGTTCTTGAGCAGGACGATGGCGTCAGTCATAACGGGTTGATCACCAGTGGCCGGGCCGTCAAACCTGTCCGCTCCGCCGCTGTCAGGGCTCGAGCTGGTGCTCGCCGAGCAGCTGCCGTGTCGTCTGCCAGCCCAGCGGTGGGACCGCGACGCGCACGACGTGCGTGCCATGGCCCGCATCCGTCGGCGGTCCCTCGTCGATCGTCATGACCTGCCAGCCGACGTCCTCCCACTCCCGGCAGATGCGCTGCACCTCGGGGCGGTCACCGACAAGCATGATGGTCCGCTGGTCCCACACGGGTTCAGACGGCACGACCTGCCTGGACGCACGCTTGCGGATCACGAGGAGGTCCATGCCTCCGCGCCTGGCCGGCAAACCAGGGGAATGCCATGAGCACCCGTTCGGAGCAGCGCCACGTTACGGGCGAGTCTCGGCGACGAGCGAGTCGTCGATGTCCCGGACGCTCGGGCACCCCGCGAGGCCCATCACGAACGCCAGGTCGTCGCCGACAGCGCGCAGGCAGGCCTCCACCCCGGCTGCACCATCTGCTGCCAAGCCCCACAGGACCGGCTTGCCCAGCAGCACGGCCGAGGCGCCCAGCGCGAGGGCGCACAGCACGTCGAGACCGGACCGCACTCCGCCGTCGACGAGCACCGGCACCCGACGGGCGACGGCGTCGACCACCTCAGGAAGAGCGGCCGATGTCGGCAGCACCCGGCCGAGCTGACGTCCACCGTGGTTGCTCACGACGATCCCCGCCGCCCCGGCATCGATGCAGGCTTCCGCGTCGTCGCCGCGCAGCACGCCCTTCACGAGCACGGGCAAGCCGGTCTTGGTGGCGAGCCAGTCGATGTCCTGCAGGGTCCCGGGTGCCTGGTCCTGCGAGCCGAGCGGCGCCCGGCGCGCGGTGCCGAGGTAGGGCGTGTCCCCCGTCAGGACGATCGCGGTCGCGCCACCGTCGCGCGCACGCAGGCAGGCGTCCAGGGTGAGCGCGCGCTCCTGCAGGAGGTACGCCTGCCACCAGCCGCTGCCCTCGAACGGCACGGACGCGCGCATCGACCAGACCATGAGCGAGCCGGCCGCCGCCGTACCCGCCGCGGTGGCCTTCTCCCCGAGTGGGTGCACCTTGCCGTGGAAGGCGGTCGGCCCGACGAGGACGGGCGAGCTCACCGCCGTACCCAGCAGGTCGGTCTGGGTCGAGACCGACGACACGTCACGGAGGACGTGCGGCCGGAAGCGGTACGACGACCAGCCTCCCTCGACAGCGGCGTCGTCGATCCAGGTCAGGACCTCGGGAGCGACGACCTCGCGCGCACGTGCTTCCTGGGCGGCGAGGACAGCGTGCATCACGCGAGCGCGATGAGGTCCGCGAGCGCGTCGGACCACTGGTCCTCGACCCCGTCCGGCAGCAACAGCACCTTCTCCGGCTCGAGCGCCTTCACCGCGCCCTCGTCATGGGTCACGAGGACGACCGCGCCCTTGTACGACGCCAGCGCCGAGAGCACCTCCTCACGGGAGGCAGGGTCCAGGTTGTTGGTCGGCTCGTCCAGCAGCAGCACGTTGGCGCCGCTGACGACGAGGGTCGCCAGCGCGAGCCGGGTCTTCTCGCCGCCGGACAGCGTGCCGGCCTTCTGGTGGACGACGTCGCCGGAGAACAGGAAGGAGCCGAGCACACGGCGGGCCTCCGGCTCCGCGAGGTCGGGGCTGGAGGAGCGCATGTTCTCGAGCACCGTGCGGTCGGTGTCGAGGGTGTCGTGCTCCTGCGCGTAGTAGCCGAGCCGCAGCCCGTGGCCGGGAAGCACCTCGCCGGTGTCGGGCTGCTCGGTGCCGGACAGCAGCTTGAGCAGGGTGGTCTTGCCGGCACCGTTGAGGCCGAGCACGACCACCCGGGCGCCGCGGTCGATGGCGAGGTCGACGTCGGTGAAGATCTCGAGCGAGCCGTAGGACTTCGACAGCTCCCGCGCGGTGAGCGGCGTCTTGCCGCACGGGGCCGGCTCGGGGAACCGGAGCTTGGCGACCCGGTCCTGGACGCGCTCGCCCTCGACCCCCGCGAGCATCCGCTCGGCCCGCTTCGCCATGCTCTGCGCGGCCTTGGCCTTGGTGGCCTTGGCGCGCATCTTGTCGGCCTGCGCGAACAGCGCGCCGGCCTGCTTCTCCGCGTTGGCGCGCTCGCGCTTGCGGCGCTTCTCGTCCGTCTCGCGCTGCTGGAGGTAGGTCTTCCAGCCGATGTTGTACTGGTCGAGTTCGGCGCGGTTGGCGTCGAGGTGGAAGACCTTGTTCACGACGGCATCGAGCAGTGCGACGTCGTGGCTGATGACCACCAGGCCACCCTGGTGCTTCTTGAGGAAGTCGCGCAGCCACACGATCGAGTCGGCGTCCAGGTGGTTCGTGGGCTCGTCGAGCAGCAGCGTGGTGGCGCCGCTGAACAGGATGCGGGCCAGCTCGACCCGGCGGCGCTGACCACCGGACAGCGTCCCGAGCCGCTGCTCGAGGGCGCGGGTGGGCAACCCGAGGTTGCTGCAGATGCGTGCTGCCTCGGCCTCGGCGCCATAGCCGTCGAGGGCGACGAACCGCTCCTCGAGCTTTCCGTAGCGCTCGAGCAGAGCGGCGTCGTCCGGACGCTCGCCCATCTCGACCTGGGCCTTCTCCATCTTGCGGATCAAGTCGTCGAGGCCGCGGGCGGACAGCACCCGGTCGCGGGCGAGCACGTCGAGGTCGCCGGTGCGCGGGTCCTGCGGCAGGTAGCCGATCTCCCCGGAGCGGGTGATCGAGCCGGCGGCCGGCAGCGTCTCGCCGGCGAGGGTCTTGGTCAGGGTCGTCTT
>JAWWOJ010000498.1:0-5057 GCA_033851885.1 Frankiales bacterium
TGCTGAGGGTCGCCGCGGCGCTGCACCGGCCCTGAGACGCGGGACGTGGCGGAGGTCACGCCCCCGTCAGATTGCTGCGCCGCAACTGGCGGGTAACAATCGTGCGACGGAGGGTGCCGATCGCAGCCGCACGCGGCGCCGATACGGTGGATCCCTCAACAGACCCCGCGCCCGGTGCGCGCGCGATCCGAAGGCCGTAGATGAACATCGTCGTACTGGTGAAGCAGGTGCCTGACACCTGGGCTGAGCGCAAGCTCAGCGACAGCGACAAGACCCTCGACCGCGCGTCCGTCGACGTGGTGATGAACGAGATCGACGAGTACGCCGTCGAGGAGGCGCTGCGCATCAAGGAGGCCCAGGGCGGTGAGGTGACGATCCTGACCATGGGTCCGGAGCGCGCCATCGAGACGATCCGCAAGGCGCTCAGCATGGGAGCCGACAAGGCGGTCCACCTGGTCGACGACGCTCTCAAGGGCAGCGACGCGGTGCAGACGTCAGCGGCGCTCGCGAAGGTCCTCGAGGGCCTTGAGTACGACCTGGTCATTGTCGGCTCGGAGGCGACCGACAGCCGGATGGCCGTCATGGGTGCGCTGCTGTCCGAGCGCCTCGGCCAGCCGCAGCTGACCGGCGCGCGCAAGGTGACCGCCGAGGGCGGCACCGTCACCATCGAGCGTCAGACCGACGACGGCTACGCGGTGGTCACGGCCAGCATGCCGGCCATCCTGTCGGTGGTCGAGAAGATCAACGAGCCGCGCTACCCGTCCTTCAAGGGGATCATGGCCGCCAAGAGCAAGCCGCTCGACAGCAAGTCGCTCGCGGACACCGGCCTCGATGCCGGCGCCGTCGGCCTGGCCGCCGCGCCGAGCCAGGTCGTGGAGTTCTCCAACAAGCCGCCGCGGCAGGCGGGTCAGATCGTCAAGGACGAGGGTGACGGTGGCTCCAAGGTCGCCGAGTTCCTCGCGTCACAGAAGTTCATCTGAGGGGCAACGGACAATGGCTGAGATTCTCGTCCTGATCGACCACGTCGAGGGCGCCCCCAAGAAGGTCTCCTACGAGTTGCTCACCCTCGCGAAGACCTTGGGTGAGCCGTCCGCGATCGTCCTCGGCAAGGGCGCTGCCGCCGCTGCCGACAAGGTGAAGGCCTACGGCGCCGAGAAGGTCTACGTCGGCGAGTCCGAGGACTTCGACGGCTTCCTGGTGGCCCCGAAGGCCGCTGCCGTCGCGCAGCTCGTCACCTCCAACAGCCCCGCGGCCGTGCTCATCCCGAGCAACGCCGAGGGCAAGGAGGTCGCGGCCCGCGTCGCGGTCAAGACCGGCGGCGGTCTGCTGACCGACACGGTCGGCATCACCTCCGACCTCATCGCCGAGCAGCCGATCTTCGGTGGCTCCGTCGTCGTGAAGTCCAGGGTGCAGACCGGTACGCCGATCATCACCGTCCGCGCCAACTCGACCGCTCCGGCCGAAGCGCCCGGCGCCGGCGTGGTGGAGAACATCACCGTCGAGCTGACCGACGCCGACAGGTCCAGCACCGTCAAGGAGCGCGTCGTCGAGGCCAAGGGCGGCCGCCCCGACCTCGGTGAGGCGAGCATCGTGGTCTCCGGTGGCCGCGGCGTCGGCTCGCCCGAGAACTTCTCGATCATCGAGGCACTCGCAGACTCCCTCGGCGCGGCCGTCGGCGCCTCGCGTGCGGCGACCGACGCCGGCTGGTACCCGCACCAGAACCAGGTTGGCCAGACCGGCCGCACCGTCTCGCCGCAGCTCTACATCGCGGCGGGCATCTCCGGGGCCATCCAGCACCGCGCCGGCATGCAGACCTCCAAGACCATCGTGGCCATCAACAAGGACCCCGAGGCTCCGATCTTCGAGCTCGCCGACTTCGGTCTGGTGGGCGACCTCAACACGGTCGTCCCCGCGCTGACCGAGGAGATCACCAAGCGCAAGGGCTAAGACGTACTCAGAACGCGTAGCCGACTTTCGTCAGCTCTTCGCTGATGTCCCAGAGCTTGCGCGCGTCCTCGGTGCTCTTGGCCGAGGCGGCGCGCCAGGTCGACACCGGGTGCCCGCGCAGGCCCATCAGGTGCGGCCCGTAGTAGGAGTCGCCGATGACGTCGGGCATGGTCGCCGCATAGAGCGACGGCCAGGCACCCTGCCGATCGGACTGGGCGAGCACCTTGTTGCCGACGCGCATGAGCGCCTAGAACTCGGGCTGCCCCTGGCCCTGCTGCAGGTGGGTCGCGGCGTATCCAGGGTGGGCGGCCGCTGACAGGATGCGCCCGCCTGCCCGGCGTTGCAGCTCGGAGGTGAAGAGCAGATTCGCGAGCTTGGACTGCCCGTAGCGGCGCCAGCGCTGGTAGCCGTTGGCCGCGGGCAGATCGTCGAAGTGCAGCTTGCCGATGACGTGCGCGCCACTGGAGATCGTGACCACCCGCGGCTCGGCGGCGGCGAGCAGGAGGGGGAGCAGCCGGCCGGTGAGGGCGAAGTGACCCAGGTGGTTGGTGCCGAACTGCATCTCGAAGCCGTCAGCGGTCAATCCGTACGGAACCGCCATGATCCCCGCGTTGTTCACGAGCAGGTCGAGGTGCTGCAGCCGCAACGCCACGTCATCGGCGGCGCGCTCGATCGAGTTCAGGGACGCGAGGTCCAGGGCCACCAGCTCGACCGAGCCACCTGGCAGCTCCTTGCGCACGAGCCCGAGAGCGGTTTCCGCCTTGGCGGGGTTGCGGCACGCCATCAGCACCCGCGCGCCCTTGCGGGCCAGCTCCAGCGTCGTATGGAAGCCGAGTCCGGAGTTGGCTCCGGTCACCAGGACGGTGCGGCCGCTTTGGTCCGGGATGTCGTCGGGGGTCCAGCGCGTCATGGCCGAAGCCTCGCAGATCGGCTCCCTAGACTCGCCGCCATGTGGGACAAGCGGTCGACCGCCCAGCAGGCCAAGGACCAGGAAGCCGCGCTGCAGGTGCAGCTCGTGGATGCCGTCGGCCCCTTCTCGCCGTTCTGGCGCGAGCGCTTCAAGGCCCTCGGCACGACGGCCCGCAAGGCTGCCGCCGATCTCACCAAGGTCGCTCCGATCGGAGAGCGCGATGTCTGCCCCGACGGCGACCCGAAGGGTGCAGCCGCGCTGGTGCTGCAGGCCGGCGAGTCCGGGTGGGCGCTGCACGCCGACGGCCCGCGCCTGCGCAAGGCCTTGACGTCCCGGTTGGTGCGGCCAGGCACCTACCAGGCGGTGGTCGAGGCGGACACCCGCCCCACGTCCTTCGTCTTCGCGGGCCTCGGTCTGCGATACCCGGTCGCGTCGACCCGCACCGACCTCGACGTGATCGCGCGCGCGGGTGCGCGGCTCTGGCAGGTACTGGGTCTCACCCGCGACGACGTGATCGTCGCGGCCATGGCTCCGGAGGCCAGCGCGACGTACCAGGGCCTGCAACTGGCTGCCCTCGGAGCCGGCTCGCCGGCGCTCTTCCCCGGCGACGACCCCGACGAGGTGGCGTCGGCTCTGCACCTCGTGCCCGCGACCGTCCTCGCGCTGCACACCGACGCTGCGGAGGACACGCTCGACGATCTCGACGAGGCCGGTGCGCCGCTCATGACCGTGACGACGGTGCTGCTGGTCGGCGCTCCGAGCGGTGAGGAGCGGCTGGCGGTCGAGGAGGCCCTCACCCGCGTCGGGATCTCCCCGCGGGTGCTCGCCGTCCATGTGCCGGAGGGGCACCGGTTGCTCTGGGGCGAGTGTGACCAGGGCACTGGCCTGCACACCTATCCCGACCTCGAGGTGATCCAGCTGGTCGACCCCGAGACCGGGGAGACCAACGACGGCCACGGTCCGGATGAGGTCGTCGTCACCCAGCTCGGCATGCGTGGCTCGGCGCTGCTCCGGTGGCGCACCGCCGACCTGGCCGAGTCCCTCGAGACGGGGACCTGCCGCTGCGGCCGCACGGTGCCGCGCCTCGTCGGGGTGCGCCGCCACGTGCTGGTGCCGCTCCTGGCCCTGCGCTCCGGCCATCGCGGGGTCGACCTTCGCGGTCTTGCCGCCGCCCTCGACGGGCGAGCAGACCTCGCCGACTGGCGGATCGTGGTGGGGCCGTCGCCGCGTGACGACCACGACGAGGTCGTCGTCCACGTCGTCCCCTCGTCGGCCTCGGAGGACGACGCCGCCGACGTCGCGGTCGCCGTGGCCCGCGACGTACGGTCCGCGGCCGGCCTGCTGCCGACCCAGGTCGTCGTGAACGCTCCCGGGGAGCTCCCGGACGGTGACCGGATCTCGCGCCGGGTGCACCAGCGGGTGTGAGCGGCCACCCCGGCTAGTCTCGGGGCTGTGGCAACAACCGCCTACCTCGACCATGCGGCCTCGACGCCCATGCTGCCTGAGGCGGTCGAGGCCGTCTCCGAAGCGATGCGCGAGGTCGGCAACGCCAGCTCGCTGCATGCCACCGGCCGGCGCGCCCGCCGGGTGGTGGAGGAGTCCCGCGAGACGCTCGCCTTCGCGCTCGGGGCGCGGCCGTCCGAGGTGGTCTTCACCGCCGGCGGCACCGAGAGCGACAACCTCGCGGTCAAGGGGATCTACTGGTCCCGGCGCCGGACGGGTCGGACCCGGGTACTGGCCTCCGCCGTCGAGCATCACGCCGTCCTCGACGCCGTCGAGTGGCTGGTGGCCCACGAGGGTGCCTCCGTCACGTGGCTGCCCGTCGACGACCTGGGCCGCGTCGACGAGGATGCCTACCTCGATGCGCTGTCCGACGACGTGGCGATGGCCACGGTCATGTGGGCCAACAACGAGATCGGCACGGTGCAGCACGTCCGGCGCCTCGCGGACGCCGCGCACGAGCTGGGTGTGCCCTTCCACACCGACGCCGTGCAGGCGGTCGGCCAGCTGCCCGTCGACTTCGCCGCGTCAGGTGTCGATGCCCTGACCCTCACCGGTCACAAGCTCGGTGGACCGTTGGGCGCCGGCGCGCTGCTGCTCGGCAGGGACATCGCCTGCACCCCGCTGCTGCACGGCGGCGGGCAGGAGCGCGACGTTCGCTCCGGGACCCTTGACACCCCGGGTGCCCGCGGCCTCGCTG